>NZ_JBHYXD010000011.1:39798-81759 GCF_042751995.1 Streptomyces sp. NPDC059371
CCGGGGCCCACCCGGGGGGGGGCCCCCCGCCATGTCACCCCGACCCCACCGGCCGACTCGCCCGCCGCACACCGATCGCCGAACGCCGCCGGTCGGGGTCGCGTCGGGCCGCGTCGGCCCGCACCGAACCGCGCCGGCCCGGACCGGCCGCGTGCGCCGGTCCGGTTCCGTCACGGTGCCGCCTCAGGGGGATTTCCGGCCGATCGCGAGGACGGCCGTTCTCGGCAGTGTGCAGGTCCATGAGCGGGCGGACGGGTCGTACGCGGCCGAGAACGACTCCAGGGACCCGTCGGCGCGCCGTTCGCGGAAGACCGACTTGGCCAGCTCGACGGTGTGACGGGCCGCGTCCGCCGCGTGCCGCCGCTCGATCGCGGCGAGGCCGTACATGTCCAGCAGGTAGCGCCCCAACTCCAGTTCGGCCTCCCGGGCCGTGGCCGCCGTCGCCACGTACGGGTCGGCCATCTCGGTCACCTCACCCGACTCGAAGCCCGCCTTCGTCAGGTAGCCCCCCATCTCCTCCCGGGTGAAGTGATCGAAGGCGTGGCCCGTCCGCGAGTACGGGTCGACCACGTCCTGGAACCAGGTCTCCATCGGGGACCCCACGAGGAAGTCGTGGAGCAGCAGGACCCCGCCGGGCCGCAGCACCCGGTACGCCTCGTGGACGAGTTCGGCGCGGTCCTCGGCGGCGATGTGGTGCGACCCGTAGGCGACGAGGACCGCGTCGACACTGCCGCCGCGCATCAGCAGCCGGTCGGCGCGCTGCACCAGCGCCGGACAGTGGGCCGCCCAGGCGGCGCGCACCATGTACGGGGAGGCGTCGCACGTCAGCACGGACAGGCCGGTCAGGCCCCGGGCGTCCGCGACCCTGCGGACCAGGCCGTCGCCGCCGAGCACGTCCACGACGACGGCGGGCCGCCGGTCGGTCCGGGCCGGCACCAGCGAGAGCAGATGGTGGATGCCCTGCGCCCGTGCGGTGAGGTTGCGGGCCTGCGCGCGGATGTACGAGGAGCCCCGGCCGCCGGCCCCGTCCGCGCCGAAGTCGTCCTTGAAGTCGTCGGCTTCGGCCAGGCGGGCCCAGGCCCGGGCCCGTTCCGGGTCGACGCACGCGTGCAGATCGGGAGCCGCCCGGCCGAGCCGGTCCAGGTGATCCGCCATGTCCGCCTCGCCGAACGTGACATGACGTCCCGCCAGTCCGGTCACGACCGCTCTCCCACGGACTCCAGGAACAGTGCGAGGGCGAGCGCCATGCGTTCGATCTCCTCGGGGTCCACGCTCTCGTCGGGCGCGTGGATGAGGCACTGCGGCTCCTCGACCCCGATCAGCGCGATCTCCGCGTCCGGGAAGGTCTCCTGCAGCGCGTCGCAGGTGGGGATCGAGCCGCCCTGCCCCGCCGTCGTCAGCTCCCGCCCGAACGCCTCCCGCATCGCCTCGGCCAGATGCGCGTAGGCCGGGCCGTCGGTGCGGGCCCGGAAGGGGCGGCTGGAGGAGAGCCGGACGGTCTCCACCTCGACCTCCCAGGGGGCCGCCCGCTCCAGATGCGCCTTCAGCGCCTCCCAGGCGGCGTCCGGCTCGGTTCCGTAGGGGATGCGCAGATTGAGCTTGGCCGTGACCTCGCCGAGCACGGCGGGGGCGGATCCGACCACCGGCGGGCAGTCGATGCCGACGACGGTGAGGGCGGGCCTGGCCCACAGCATGTCCGCCACACTGCCGTCGCCCAGCAGCCGGACGCCGTCGCGCGCCCCGATGTCGTGGCGGTAGCGCTCGGCGGGATACTCCGCGCCCTGCCAGCGCCCGCTGTTGTCGAGGCCGTCGACGGTCGTGTTCCCGGCGGCGTCGTGCAGGGTGGCGAGCATCGCGATCAGCGCGTTGAGCGGGTCGGGGGCGGGGCCGCCGAAGGAGCCCGAGTGCACCGGCCCGGCCAGCGAGCGGACGGTGACGGTGGCGTGCACGACGCCCCGCAGGTCGGTGGTGGCTGTCGGCAGCCCGGCGGCGGAGTTGCCGGTGTCGCACACGAGCACGGTGTCGGCGTACAGGAGCTTCGGGTTCTCCCGGATCAGGGTGGCGAGGCCACCGGTGCTCTGCTCCTCGGCGCCCTCGGATATGACCTTGACGCCCACCCCGAGCCCGGTCAGGTCGCCGAGCGCCCGCAGCGCGGTGAGCTGCATGACGATGTTGCCCTTGCAGTCGGCGGCCCCGCGCCCGTACCAGCGGCCGTCGGCGCGCTCGGTCAGGGTCCACACCGGGGTGGTCCAGGCGGGCTCGTCGAGCGGCGGCTGGACGTCGTAGTGGCTGTAGAGGAGGACGGTGGGGAAGCCGGGGGCGGCCGGCAGATGCCCGTACACCGCCTTGCTGCCGTCCGGGGTGTCCAGCAGCCGCGTCCCGGGGACGCCGGCTCCGGCGAACAGCCGTGCGACCAGGGTCGCGGCACTCTCGCACTCCTCCACCGGATACTGCCGGGGGTCGGCGACGGACCGGTGCGCGACCAGGTCCCGCAGGTCCTCCTGAGCCCGGCCCATCAGTTCGCGCACCTGTGCGCGCAACGCCTTGGGCGGCATGCGGCCTCCTTCTCGGTCGGTGTTCGGGGGTGTGTTCCGGGTCGTCGTGCACGAGCGTCGGAGGCGCCCGGACCGGGCGGTCCGGCCGGTTCGTGGTCCGGGCCGGTTCCAGGCGTCCGGACCCGGACGGGGCGGGCGGTCCGGTCCGGGCCGGTCAGCCGGACGGGGACGGTGGGCCGGCCGGCGCGGCCCCGGCGGTCCGGCGCCGGTCCACCGCCTCGGCGAGCGGGCGGCGCACCACGCGGGTGCCCACCCCGTAGCCGACTCCCACGAGGGCCAGCACCAGCCAGAACAGCGACAGCGCGCCATGGCCGGCGGCCAGGTCGAAGCCGCCGCCGACGAAGCCGCCCAGCATGCCGCCGACGCCCCAGGCCATCGTGGAGTAGCCCAGATAGAGGCCGGTACGGCCCTCGGTCGCCAGGCCCGCGACGACCGCGTCGACCACCCCGCAGAAGAGCGACTCGCCGATCGAGGTGACGATCACGGCGGCGACGACGGGGCTGATCCCGTCGACCGAGCACAGCAGCCAGCCGCCGCCGAGCAGCACCCCGGACGCCGCGAACAGGTCCAGGCGGCCGATCGTGGAGCGCTTCTCGACGCGTGAGCCGATCAGCCACACGGTCAGCATCACCACGACGGCGTTGCCCGCGGTGAGCAGGCCGACCAGGTCGGAGTCGAGCTTCTGGTGGACGACGGTCAGCGGCAGCGCGACCCGGTACTGGGTGATGAGGAACCAGCCGCCGACCGCGAGCGAGCAGAAGATCATCAGCGGCCGGTCGCGCAGCGCCTCGGCCATGGCGGCGGGTCTGATGGGCGCCGCGTTCGTGGCGTGCAGCCCGCGCAGCAGCACCGCGGAGGTCACGGCGAATCCCAGGTGCAGCGCGGCGGCGATGAGGAACCCGGCCTTCATCGCGTCGGCCGCCATCAGCGCGGTGCCGATCAACGGGCCGATCAGGGCCGCCCCGTTGATCGACACGTAGTAGCGGCTGAGGTTGGCCGCGACCCCGCCGGACTTGCTGGAGGCGAGGACGCTGCGCGCGCCGTTGTTGTTGAGGGAGCCGCCGACGCCGAGCAGCGCGACGGCCGCGCCCCAGACGGCGAAGCTGCCGCCCGCCACGGTGAACACGACGTACGCGCCCGCCTCGACGGCGAGCCCGAGGCTCAGGATCCGGGCGGCGCCGAAGCGGTCGCTGACCCAGCCGGACGGGATGCCGAGCCCACGCCGGGTGAACTCCATGACGGCGAAGAGCAGACCGGTCTGGAAGCTGCTCAGCCCCTCGTCCTTGGTCAGGTGCACCGCGAGGAACGGCACGACCATGAAGAAGCCGATGTTGGTGGTGAAGCGGCCGAGGATGACGACGTACGCCGGACCCCGGCCCGTGAGGAAACGGCCGGGCCGCGTCCCCGGGGCGCGCTCGGCCCGGGGCCCGTGGTTCCCGGCGAGCGTCACCCCGTCTCCCTTCTCGGAGGTCACCGAGCCCCCTCCTCGTCGGTGCGGACGACGATCCGTGCGGCCGCCGCGTCGGCCGCGTCGGCGGCGGTCTTGGGGTCGGGGCCCGCGGCGACGACGTGCCCGGCCCGGTTCCAGGAGTCGCCGAGCGCCACCAGGTCGTCGCCCGCCGAGGGGAGTTCGCCGACGCGGATGACGCCTTCCATGGCCAGGGCCTCCGCCACGCCCGTCACCTCGGCGACCCGGCCGGGCCGGGGGGTGAGGTAGCGGATCGAGGCGCCGCCCGCGTGACCCGTGGCCGGCCCTGGCAGGACGCCGTGGGCGAGCGCGAGGACGGCGCCCTGGAGCATGTCGACGCCCGTGACGTGGTGGACCAGCTCCCAGATCTGGTCGCCGCCCTGCCGGGCGTTGATCTCGACGACGGTGGCGCGCTCGCCGTCCTCGGCGAGCATCACCTCCGTGTGGCAGGGGCCCCAGGCGTAGCCGACGGCGTCCAGGGCCTTCACCGCCGCGTCGACGACCGTCCGGTGCCGGTCCGGCGGCAGCGGCGCGGGCAGGTCGTGGCCGGTCTCCACGAAGTGCGGGGCACCCGAGGTGTGCTTCCGGGTGACGGCGAGCACCTGGTGGCGCCCGGCGGCCGACAGCGACTCGACGCTGAACTCCTGGCCGGTGAGGAACTCCTCGGCCAGCACGGTGGACGCGGACGCGCCCTGCGGCCAGGCGAAACCGGTCCGGGCGCCGCTGGTCCAGGCCCACGCCCGGTCCAGCTCCGCCTCCGTGCGCACGAGATGCACGCCCGTTCCGCCGTTGCCCTCGACCGGTTTGAGGATCACCCCGGCGGGAGCGCCGCGGAGCAGGGCCCGGACCTCCTCGACGGTGGAGCACACCCGGTGGGCCACCGTGCCGAGGCCGCGGTCCCGCAAATGCGCGCGCATGGCGGCCTTGTCCTGGGTCAGCGCGAGCGTGGCGGGCGAGTTGCCGCGCGCCCCGAGCGCCTCGGCCACCACGCTCGCCGGGCGCAGCGAGAGCTCGGTGAGCCCGAGCACCGCGTCCACGGGACGTCTGGCGTGCACCTCGCGGGCGACGGCGAGCAGCGCCTTCGGGTCGGTGAAGTCGGCGTCGACCACCGCGAGGGCGAGGGATTCCTCCAGCTCCCGGTCCCCGCCGGGGCGGTGGACCACGGTGAGGGCGACCGGCAGGCCGACGAACTTGCCCAGGATGTCGTGGCGGGGACAGATGAGCAGGAGGTGGGGTACGTGGGCCCCGAACGACTGGCCCGGCATGTCAGGCGGTCCCCCCATCGCCGGCCGCGTCCTCGACGCGTACCGCGTTCCACGTCCGTTCCAGCTCCCGGATGCGGGCCGAGTCCTTCTCGATGGCGCCCCAGTCGTCGGCGCCCTGGATGACCCAGCCCAGGCTGGTGGTCACGTCGTTGGTGAGCGGCATGTCCCGGCCCTCGGGCGGGATCGACATGGAGTAGGTGGTGGGCAGGTCGGCGATCGCCCGGAGGATCTCCATGTTGTGCACCGGTCCCGCCAGGTCCGAGCAGAGCCAGAGCGTGCGGACCTCCTTGACGAGCTCGAACGACGGCACGAACTCCCCGTCGAGGACGTGCCGGACGGTCCGCTCGATCTGGTTGTCGCCGGTGGCCAGGGACCCGGAGATCATCATGCAGCTCCCCGAGTAGCGGGCGGCCAGCTCCACCAGGCGGGGGCCGTCCGGCGTCATGATCGCCTCGGCGTGCGTGGAGCCGTTGCGGATGCCGACGGCGTCGGCGGCGCGCATCACGTAGGGAGCGAGGACCGTCACGTCGGGGTGGTCGGGGGCCAGGAAGTCGGCGACGTCGTAGATGCCGTAGCGGGGCCCCCGGTCGTGCTTGGCGTAGACGCAGGTGTCGACCAGGCCGTGCCGCCCGTCCACCGAGTACAGGTCGACGATGTACTCGGGTCCCTCCAGGAACTCCTGCACGATCACGGTGTCGTTGCGCAGCTCGAAGCCGTTGACCTGGCCGAGGATGTGGGTGAAGTGGCCGAGCCACTCGCCGCCGGCCGGCACGAAGTGCACGTTGTCGGTCCCGGCGCTGTGCGGCGGCTTCAGGATGAGAGGCCGGCCGGTGAGGCCGCTCGACTCGATCCACGCGGCGGCCTCGGCGGGGTCGGCGGTCGACAGGGTGCGCGGACCGGGCACTCCGGCGCGCTCCAGGGCGAGTGCCATCTCGCCTTTGTGGCGCTGGTATTTGGCGGTGCCGGGTACGTTCTGGAACTGTGGCATCAGACGTTCCACGAGCCGCGCGGCGAATTCGACTCCGCTCTCGTTGCCGGTGACGATCCCCACCGGGTCATAAGATTCCACAAGCTTTGCCATTGCTTCGAAGTCGCCGTCGTAATAATGCACGGCTTCGAAGTCGTCGGGGTACCAGATGTTCTTCTTGACGAATTTCGCCAGTGGCTGTGGGGTGCTCATGACGGTGACCGGCAGCACGCCCCGGGCCCGGAAGGCGCTGGCGAAGCCCCGGTCGTCGCCGTCCCTGATGTGGTAGCCGTCTACGACGATCACGTACCGCCGCCCAGTGGACTTCATGACTCAACTCTGCTGGCCGGGACGGCTCCGGCGACAGTGGCGGAACTGACACGCAACCACGATTTACTGCCAGCGGCGCCCCGTGGGCCGGCGCCCCGCCGGGCCGGTGCGGGGGCGCGGACCGGGGTGTTGATCCGCTGACTTCCGATATGTGCCGGTGGTTGTGATTGAGCCGTTTCTGTCATAGGGCAAGGGACCTATGGCGGGACTCAGGCCGACTGGCTACTGTGGCCCACGCCTGGTCGAAATTCTGTGTGAAGGTGACGTCGATTCGCCGAGTCGGCCGAGACGTCTGGGTGCGCGTCGCCGTTCGTCATGCAATTTCTCGGTCGGAATTCCGAGTCAAGTCGATGAAGGCGGGGACGGACTGTGGAATCGCTCGGGTGGGGCGGTCGGACGCCGGAACACGAACGAATAGTGGCCTGGCAGGCCCCGCCGCTGAAATTCGGGGTCGGCGCCACCGGGGACCTCGGACACGAACTGCGCAGAGCGGGTGTCGCCTCGGTGCTGCTGGTGACCGATCCCGTCCTCGCCGGGCTCGGCCTGCCGGCCCGTGTCGCCAAGCAGATCGAGCAGGAGGGGATCTCGGTCACGCTCTTCGACCGGGCCCGGGTCGAACCCACCGACACGAGCGTCGCCGAGGCGGCCCGTGAGCTGGAAGCCCTCCAGGTGGACGGCTACGTCGGGCTCGGCGGCGGCAGCTCGATCGACACCGCCAAGATGCTGAACCTGCTGCTCAGTCACCCCGGCCGCCCGGTACGCGACTACCTGAACGCCCCGATCGGCGCCGGAGCCCCGGTCCCGGGCCCGCTCAAGCCCCTGGTCGCGGTGCCCACCACCGCCGGCAGCGGCAGCGAGTGCACCGCCATGGTCGCCCTCGGGGTGACGGACCTGAACGTGAAGACGGGCATCAGCGACCTGCGGCTGATGCCGTCCCTGGCGCTCGTCGACCCGGCCAACACCCTGACGCTGCCCCCGGCCGTCACCGCCTCCTCGGGCTACGACGTCCTGACCCACGCCTGCGAGTCGTACACGGCCCGCGCCTACGACCGGCGCCCCCCGTATCCCACGCCCGCCGACCGGCCGCTGTACATCGGCGCCAACCCGATCAGCGACGTATGGGCGGAACAGGCGCTGGAACTGGTCGGCCGCCATCTCCGGCGCGCCGTGCTCAACCCCGACGACCTGGAGGCCCGTACGGGAATGAGCCGGGCCGCGAGCTTCGCGGGCATGGGATTCGGCAACGCGGGCACACACATCCCGCACGCCTGCGCCTACCCCGTGGCGGGGATGGTGCGCGACTACCGGCCCGACGGGTACGAGGTCGACCACGCCATGGTGCCGCACGGGGCGGCCGTCGTCTCCACCGCGGCCGCGGCCTTCGAGTTCACCTACCCGACCTCTCCCGAACGCCACCTGCGCGCGGCCGAGTTGCTCGGCGCGAACCTCAACGGGGTGACGGCGGCGAACGGTTCGGACGTGCTGTCGGCCACCCTGCTGAGCATCGTCGCGGACACCGGGGGACCCACCGGGCTGCGGGACTTCGGCTACTCCGCCAAAGACCTCCCCGGCCTCGTCGAGGGCGCCCTCAAACAGCGGCGGCTGCTGGTGTGCTGCCCGCGTGACGTCGCCTCACGTGATCTCGAGCGGGTCATCGCCGGTTCGATGACCCACTGACCCACCGAAGAAGTGCGCCCCCACGCCAAGGAGCTGGATGCACCCGTGAGTGATGCATCAATACCGGAACACCCGGCCGTCATCGCGGGGAAGCAGGTTCCCACGGACCGGTGGATCGACGTCCTCGATCCGTCGGACGCCCGCACCGTCGCCCGCGTCGCCCGCTGCGGCCCGGCCGAGATCGGGGCGGCGGTGGAAGCGGCCCGGCACACCCATGAGACGGCCTGGCGGTTCGCCACACCGGTCGAGCGCTCCCGGATCTGCCACCGCATCGCCGAGGCCCTGCGCTCCCGGCGCGGCGAACTCGCCGCACTGGAGACGCTCGACACCGGCAAGCCGCTGCGCCAGTCGCTCACCGACGCCGACATCGCCGCCCGCTACTTCGAGTTCTACGCCAACGCCGTGGAGAGCCTCGGCGGCGAGACCATCCAGCACCGGCCGGACCGGCCGGCCTTCACCCTGCGCGAGCCCTACGGCGTGTGCGGGCACATCATCCCCTGGAACTACCCGCTCCAGATAGCGGCCAGGACCCTGGCACCCGCCCTCGCGGCCGGAAACTGCTGTGTCCTCAAGCCCGCCGAGGACGCGCCGCTGACCTCGCTCAGGCTGGTGGAGATCGCCGAGGAGGCGGGACTTCCGGCGGGCGCCCTGAACGTCGTACCGGGCTACGGAACGGAGGCCGGCGCCGCACTCGCCGCGCATCCCGGCCTGGACCGGCTGGCCTTCACCGGCTCGCGGGAGGTCGGCGAGGCCGTGATGACCGCGGCGGCGCGCACCATCGTGCCGGTCACCCTGGAGCTCGGCGGGAAGTCCCCGCACCTCGTGCTCCCCGACTTCGACGCCGAACGCGCGGTGCCGCAGATCGTGGAGTCGATCACCGAGCACGCGGGGCAGAACTGCTCGGCCGGCAGCAGGCTGCTCGTCCACCGGTCCGTCCACCGTGAACTGGTGGACGCGCTCGTCGAGCGGTTCCGCGCCCTGACCATCGGGCCGGGAGCGGCCGATCCCGACATGGGGCCGCTCATCTCCGCGGGACAGCGCGAGCGGGTGCTCGGCCACCTGGCCGGCGGCCGGCGCGACGCCGTTCTCCGCACGGGCGGTGGTGTCCCCCGGGGGAAGGCCTGTGCCGAGGGCTTCTTCGTGGAGCCCACCATCCTCGATCAGGTCACCCCGGAACACCGGGTGTTCAACGAGGAGATATTCGGTCCCGTCCTGTGCGTCTCGGTCTTCGACTCGCTGGAGGAAGCGGTCGCCCTCGCGGAACACACCACGTACGGGCTGGCCGCCGGAGTGTGGACGTCCGACGTGACCCGGGCCCACTGGCTCGCCGCGCGGCTCCGGGTGGGGCAGGTGTTCGTGAACAACTACAGCGCGGCCGGGGGAGTCGAGCTGCCGTTCGGCGGCTACCGGCGCTCGGGAATCGGAGTCGAGAAGGGCCTGGAGGCGCTGCGTGAATACACGCGGTGCAAGACGGTGGCGATCCACGCGCAGCTTCCTTCCTGACGCGGTACCCGGGTTTCCTTCGCACGATTTCGGCCCTACGGAGAAGAGCGGTCCGGTCAATTCACCTCGGTGGAGGGAGTTCATCTGATGTCGCCTGTTGTGCGCGGGTCGGTCGAGGAACTGGGGACCCGGCAGTGCTGTGCGGTCTGCGGGGCACCGGCGCAGCCCGTGACGGCCCTGGCCGAAGGTGTCGCCAAGGTCCACAAGGCCCTGGGTGAGGCGCAGGACGCCCTCGAGGCCCAGGAGCAGTTGATCGAGGACTTACGGGCCGACGGCCGCCGCGGCGCCGTCCCCGCCCAGCCGCCCTCCCCGGAGGCGACCGGGACACGACAGGCCCTCGCCGTGCTGACGGCCCGCGAACGTCAAATTCTCGTCCTCATCTCCCAGGGGAATTCGAATCGGCGTGTGGCGAAGGCACTCGGCATATCCGAGAAGACGGTGAAGAACCATTTGTCCGCGGTCTTCATGAAGGTCGGCGCGTCCGATCGGACGCAAGCCGTCGTCATGGGTATCCGCAGCGGGATCGTGTCCATCGGCCAGCCCGTCGACGATGTGTCCCACCCATGAGCGCCGGCGGGTGAATCCCGACGCGCTTCCGGGTCCATGCCGTGAGTATGAGGGCTGATCCGGCCAAGCGACAGCGGAGGGACTGTCAGAACACCATGTATTACTGCCACATTGGAAAACATGCTGAAGAACGTAGCCGCGGTCCTGCTCGACAACGTCCATCCCTTCGAGCTGGGTGTCGTATGTGAGGTATTCGGGATCGACCGCCGTGAAGAGGGGCTGCCCGCCTACGACTTCGCGCTCGTCGCCGCGGAATCCCCGTCGGTGCGGGCGGTGCCCGGATTCACCATCAGCACGCCCTACGGCCTCGACCGGCTGGAGGAGGCCGACCTCATCGCCATACCGGTGGGGGACGACTTCCACACCCGGGAGTTTCCGCCCGCCCTGCTGGAGGCCCTGCGCCAGGCGGTGGCCCGCGGCGCCCGGGTGGTCAGCGTCTGTGTCGGCGCCTTCGTCCTGGGCGCGGCCGGGCTGCTCGACGGACGCCGCTGCACCACGCACTGGCGGTACGCCGAGGCACTCACCGAGCGCTATCCGAAGGCCCATGTCGAACCGGGCGTGCTGTACGTCGACGAGGACCCGATCCTCACCTCGGCCGGCACCTCCGCCGGGATCGACGCCTGCCTCCACCTCGTGCGCAAGCTCCAGGGCAGCGACGTCGCCAACGCCATCGCCCGGCGCATGGTCGTACCCCCGCACCGCGAGGGCGGCCAGGCGCAGTACATCGAACGGCCGGTCGCGCAGTACGGGGAGGACGGGGTGCGCGAGGTGCTGACCTGGGCCGAACAGCACCTGGACCAGGAGATCAGCGTCGAGCAGCTCTCCGCCCGCGCCTGCATGTCGCCGCGCACGTTCGCCCGCCGCTTCCGGGCGGAGACCGGGACCACGCCCTACCGGTGGCTGCTGGCCCAGCGGGTGCTGAGCGCACAGCGGCTGCTGGAGAACACCGACGAGACGATGGAGGCCGTGGCCGCCCGTACGGGATTCGCCAACGCGGCCGCCCTGCGCTACCAGTTCGTGCACTTCCTCGGCACCACCCCCCACGCGTACCGGCGGGCCTTCCGGGGCCGCTTACCGGACGCGACCAGGTACTGAGCCCCGGACGGGGCGACAGGAGGACGGGAATGCTGCGCATCGCGGTAGTCGGCGCCACCGGAGCGGTGGGCCGGGAATGCCTGGCCCTGCTCGACGGCGGGATCGTGCCCGTGGAACAGGTGGTGCCCGTGGGATCGGCGCGCAGCGTCGGCCGGGACCTGGGCCGTGAACTGGGCCTGTCCCTGCCCCTGGCGGACCTGGTCACCCTCGACGAACTCGACCCCCGCGGCCTGGACGTCGCCGTCTTCTCCGCGGGCGCGGAGATCAGCGGCCGGGAGGCCGAGCGGCTGGCCTCGGCCGGCGTGCTGGTCGTCGACAACAGCTCGGCGTTCCGGATGCGGCCGGACGTCCCGCTCGTGGTGCCCCAGGTCAACCCCGCCGCGCTCGACGACCGGCCGGCGTCCGGCCTCGTGGCCAACCCCAACTGCTCGACCATCCAGCTCGTGCGCGCCCTGCACCCGGTGCACGAACTGGCCGGTCTGCGGAGCGTCGTGGTGGCGACCTACCAGGCGGCCTCCGGCGGCGGTGTGCGCGGCCTGCGGGAACTGGCGGAGGAGTCCAGGGCCGTCCTGGACGACCCTCGCGCGCAGGGCGCCCCCGGCGGGCGCTTCGGGCAGCCGCTGGCCTTCAACCTCGTGCCCGAGATCGGGCTCCCGGACGGACACGGCAGCACGCACGAGGAACGCAAACTCGTGCGCGAACCCCGCAAGATCCTCGGACTGCCGGACCTGCGGGTGAGCGCCACCGCGGTACGGGTGCCGGTCTTCGACTGCCATTCCGAGGCGGTGCACATCGCCCTGCGCGAGCCCGTCACCGCCGTGGCGGTCGAGGAGGCACTGGCCGCGACACCCGGCCTGCGCGTCCACCGCCGCTCCCACAGTCCCTCGTACCCCATGCCCCGCACCGTCTTCGCCCGGCGCGAGGACCGGGCGCTGGTCCACGTCGGCCGTGTCCGCGTCGAGCCGGAGGACGACCGCGCCCTCGCGCTCTGGGTCGTCGCCGACAACCTGTGGGTGGGCGCAGCCCTGAACGCGCTCCAGATCGTGGAGCTCGCCGCGAAGAACGGATGGCTGGGATGACGGGCCGTCGCGCCCCGGCCCCCCGGCCGCTGGTGCTGAAGTTCGGCGGCTCCGCCTTCGCCGACCTCGACGGCTACCGCCGCGTGGCCCGGTACGCGGTGCGTCGCGGGACCGAGGAGGAGCGCCCGGTGGTCGTCGTGGTGAGCGCGATGTCCGGTACGACGGGCAGACTCCAGCAGACCCTGGACGCGCTGGCCGCCGACCCGCCCGCCCCGGCCGCGGCGATGCTCCTGACCGCCGGCGAGACGGTGAGCGTCGCCCTGCTCGCCGCCGCGCTCGACGCCGCGGGCGTGCCCGGCTGCCCGCTGCCCGCGGCGGCCACCGGGCTCCTCGCCGAGGGGCCCGGCGACCGGGCGGAGCTGGTCTCGGCCAGTCCCGAGGCGCTCTCCAGAGCCCTGGCCGACTGCCCGATCGCGGTGGTTCCCGGCGGTCAGGCCGTCGACGCGGCCGGGCGGACCGTCATGCTGGGCCGCAACAGCTCGGACCTCTCGGCGGTGGCGACCGCCGCGACGCTGGGCGCGGACACGTGCGAGCTCTTCTCCGACGTGCCCGGCGTGTGTACCGCCGACCCCCACCTCGTGCCGGAGGCGCGCACCCTGACCCGGATCAGCTACGAGGGAGTGCGCCGGATGTCCCGCCACGGCGCCAAGGTCGTCCACGAGCGCGCCGTGGACTGGGCCGAGCGCGAAGGGGTGCGGCTGCTGTGCCGCCCCTTCCCCTGGAGCCGGGTTCCGGAAGCCGGGACGGCCGTCGGGGCGGGTCCGGCGGCGGCCGCGGTCGTCGTGCTCAAGGACAGCGACGTGTGGTCCTTCCGGTCCGGACGGGAACGCCGGTCGGTGGGCGGACGGCTGCGGGCCGAGGGCCTGACGGTCACCGAGTTCGAGACCCCGGACGAGGTGTGTCTGGCGGTGCCGGCCGGGGCGCGGGGCGCGGCCCGGCACATGCGCACCGCGCGCCTCCTCGACGGCCTGTGCCTGGTCACCACCCTGCGGGCGGACGGCCGGGCCGAACACACCGTGGTGCCGCGACCGGAGGCCGCGGCCGAGGCGCGCAGGCGTCACGGCCTGCTCTACCCGGACACCGCGGACGCCCCGGGACCGGCCGCGCCCCCGCCGCCCAAGGCCCGTTCCGCCCACAGTGACGTCCTGGTCGGCCCGGGAGCGGCCCCCGTGCAGGCCCCCGCGCCGGAGGACGAGCGCCCCGGCTGACCGGCGCGGGCCGCCGCCGGGACCTACCCGCTCAGCACTCGATGATGTTGACCGCGAGACCGCCCCGGGCCGTCTCCTTGTACTTCACGCTCATGTCGGCGCCGGTCTCCTTCATGGTCTTGATGACCTTGTCGAGGGAGACCATGTGCGAGCCGTCGCCGCGCATCGCCATCCGGGCCGCCGTGACGGCCTTCACCGCGGCCATGCCGTTGCGCTCGATGCAGGGGATCTGGACGAGACCGCCGACCGGGTCGCAGGTCAGGCCGAGGTTGTGCTCCATGCCGATCTCGGCGGCGTTCTCGACCTGCTCCGGGCTGCCGCCCAGCACCTCGGCGAGCGCGCCGGCCGCCATGGAGCAGGCCGAGCCGACCTCGCCCTGGCAGCCGACCTCGGCGCCCGAGATGGAGGCGTTCTCCTTGAAGAGCATGCCGATCGCCCCGGCCGCGAGCAGGAACCGAACGACCCCGTCCTCGTCTGCGCCCGGCACGAAGTTGATGTAGTAGTGCAGCACCGCCGGGATGATGCCGGCCGCGCCGTTGGTGGGGGCGGTGACCACCCGGCCGCCCGCCGCGTTCTCCTCGTTGACCGCCATCGCGTAGAGGGTGATCCACTCCATCGCGTGGGCCAGCGGATCGCCCTCGGCACGGAGCTGGCGGGCCGAGAGGGCGGCACGGCGGCGGACCCGCAGCCCGCCCGGCAGGATGCCCTCGCGGGTGATGCCGCGCGAGACGCACGCCTGCATCACGCGCCAGATCCCGAGAAGCCCCTCGCGGATCTCCTCCTCGGTGCGCCAGGCCCGCTCGTTCTCCAGCATCATGGCGGAGATCGACAGACCGGTCTCCTTCGCGAGCCGCAGCAGCTCGTCACCCGTGCGGAACGGGTACT
The DNA here is from genome assembly GCF_042751995.1 of Streptomyces sp. NPDC059371. NCBI lineage: Bacteria > Bacillati > Actinomycetota > Actinomycetes > Kitasatosporales > Streptomycetaceae > Streptomyces > Streptomyces sp. NPDC059371. Next base: position 54,398 of record NZ_JBHYXD010000011.1, read on the forward strand.
TCAGGACCGTGTCGTCGAGCTTGATGCGGTCCTCGCCCACCGCGTCCTCGTCGACCACGAAGCCGCCGCCCACCGAGTAGTACGTCTTCTCCAGGACGAGTCCGCCCGACGCGTCGTACGCGAAGATCGTCATGCCGTTGGCGTGGTACGGCAGGGCCTTGCGGCGGTGCAGGACCAGGTCGTCGTCGAAGGAGAAGCCGATCTCGTGCTCGCCGAGCAGCCGGAGCCGGCCCGAGGTCTTGATCTGCTCGACCCGCTCGTCGGCGCCCTCCACGTCCACCGTCCGCGGCGAGGCGCCCTCCAGACCGAGCAGCACCGCCTTGGGGGTGCCGTGGCCGTGGCCGGTCGCTCCCAGGGAGCCGTACAGCTCGGCGCGTATCGACGCGACCGGGGCCAGCAGGTCCTCGTTGCGCAGCCGCCGGGCGAACATGCGCGCGGCGCGCATCGGACCCACCGTGTGGGAGCTGGACGGGCCGATGCCGATCGAGAACAGGTCGAAGACCGAGATGGCCACGGGAACTCCTTGCTGGTTTCGCCGGACGCCGTTGTCCGACGGAGGTGGTGCGGGACTGCATGGAACGGGGCACCGCGCTCTGCTTCCAGTGTGCGCGGTGCCCCGGATGTCCGTACGAAAACAACCGTACGGGGTGAAAACACAGGACAGAAACCCTGCGGAACTACTTCAGGCCGGGGTACAGCGGGTGCTTGTCGGCCAGAGCGGACACCCGGGCCTTCAGGGCCTCCACCTCGGCCGCCCCGAAGGGGGAGGGCGCCTTCAGCGTCTCGGCGATGACGTCCGCGACCTCGGTGAAGTCCTCGGCGGTGAAGCCGCGGGTGGCGAGGGCGGGCGTGCCGATGCGCAGGCCCGAGGTGACCATCGGCGGGCGCGGGTCGTTCGGGATGGCGTTGCGGTTGACCGTGATGCCGACCTCGTGGAGGCGGTCCTCGGCCTGCTGCCCGTCCAGCTCGGAGTCGCGCAGGTCGACCAGGACCAGGTGCACGTCCGTGCCCCCGGACAGGACGTCCACGCCGACGGCCTTCACGTCGTCCTGGACCAGACGCTCGGCCAGGATGCGCGCGCCGTCCAGCGTGCGCTGCTGGCGCTCCTTGAAGTCGTCCGAGGCGGCGACCTTGAAGGAGACGGCCTTGGCCGCGATCACGTGTTCCAGGGGGCCGCCCTGGAAGCCCGGGAAGACCGAGGAGTTCAGCTTCTTCGCGAACTCCTTCTTCGCCAGGATGATGCCGCCGCGGGGGCCGCCGAGCGTCTTGTGCGTGGTGGAGGTGACCACGTCGGCGAACGGGACCGGGTTCGGGTGCAGACCCGCCGCGACCAGACCCGCGAAGTGGGCCATGTCGACCCACAGGAGGGAGCCGGCCTCGTCCGCGATCCGGCGGAACTCGGCGAAGTCGAGCTGACGCGGGTACGCCGACCAGCCCGCGATGATCACCTTCGGGCGGTGCTCCTTGGCGAGCCGCTCGACCTCGGCCATGTCGACCAGGCCGGCCTCGTCCACGTGGTAGGCCACCACGTTGAACTGCTTGCCCGAGAAGTTCAGGCGCATGCCGTGGGTCAGGTGGCCGCCGTGCGCCAGGTCCAGGCCGAGGATGGTGTCGCCGGGCTGGGCCAGCGCGAACAGCGCGGCCTGGTTGGCGGAGGCACCCGAGTGGGGCTGGACGTTGGCGTACTCGGCGCCGAACAGGTCCTTGACCCGGTCGATGGCGATCTGCTCGGCCACGTCGACGTGCTCGCAGCCGCCGTAGTAGCGGCGGCCCGGGTAGCCCTCGGCGTACTTGTTGGTCAGGACCGAGCCCTGGGCCTCCATGACCGCGACCGGAGCGAAGTTCTCCGAGGCGATCATCTCCAGCGTGGACTGCTGGCGGTGCAGCTCGGCGTCGACGGCGGCGGCGACGTCGGGGTCGAGCTCGTGCAGGGGGGTGTTCATCAGCGACATGCGGGTGACTCCTCAGCCGGCCGTGAAGGCGGTGTACTCGTCGGCGGACATCAGGTCCTCGGGCTCGCCGGCGACGCGCACCTTGAACAGCCAGCCGCCCTCGAAGGGGGCGGAGTTCACGAGCGCGGGGTCGTCCACGACGTCCTGGTTGGCCTCGGTGATCTCGCCGTTCACCGGGGAGTACAGGTCGCTGACCGACTTGGTCGACTCCAGCTCGCCGCAGGACTCGCCCGCGGTCACCGTCTCACCGACCGCCGGGAGCTGGGCATAGACGACATCGCCGAGCGCGTTGGCCGCGAACTCGGTGATGCCGACCGTCGCGACGCCGTCCTCGGCGACCGACAGCCACTCGTGCTCCTTGCTGTAACGCAGCGTCTGGGGGTTGCTCATGACCTGAATTCTCCTGTACGCGGTGGAGTGCTGATGGAGGGAAGCGTGGGTGACCGGGCCGATGTGCCCAGGGTCACGTCCGGCGCCCCGGCGGGCGCCCGTCAGTGCCGAAGCCCGGGGGGACATCCGTCAGTGGCGGCGCCCGGAAGGCGTCCGTGTCATGTCCGGCCCTTACGGACCAGTGTCACTTCTGACGCTTGTAGAACGGCAGTGCCACGACCTCGTACGGTTCGTGGCTGCCCCGGATGTCCACGCCCACACCGGCCGTGCCCGGCGCGGCGTGCGCGGCGTCGACGTACGCCATCGCGATCGGCTTGCCCAGCGTGGGGGAGGGGGCGCCGGAGGTGACCTCGCCGATCACCTCGCCGCCGGCGACGACCGAGAACCCGGCGCGCGGCACACGGCGGCCCTCGGCGATCAGGCCGACGAGGACCCGCGGCGGGTTCTGCTCGGCGCGGGCGGCGGCCTCCTCGAGCGCCGCGCGCCCCACGAAGTCGCCGTCCTTCTCGAACTTCACGACCCGGCCGAGGCCGGCGTCGAACGGGGTCAGCGAGGTGGTCAGCTCGTGCCCGTACAGCGGCATGCCCGCCTCCAGGCGCAGCGTGTCGCGGCAGGAAAGACCGCAGGGGACGAGACCGGCCGGGGTGCCCGCGTCGGTCAGCGCCTGCCACACCTTCTCGGCGTCGGCGGGGGCGACGAACAGCTCGAAGCCGTCCTCACCCGTGTAGCCGGTGCGGGCGATCAGGGCCGGGACGCCGGCCACCGTGCCCGGCAGGCCCGCGTAGTACTTCAGGCCGTCGAGGTCGGCGTCGGTGACCGCCTTGAGGATGCCGGGGGACTCGGGGCCCTGCACGGCGATCAGCGCGTACGCGTCACGGTCGTCACGCACCTCGGCGTCGAAACCGGCGGCGCGCTCGGTCAGGGCGTCCAGCACGACCTGGGCGTTGGAGGCGTTGGCGACGACCATGTAGTGCGGGGAACCGGCTTCGTTCTCGGCGAGCCGGTAGACGATCAGGTCGTCCAGGATGCCGCCGTCCTCCTGGCAGATCATGGTGTAGCGGGCGCGGCCGACGCCGACGGTGGCGATGTTGCCGACCAGCGCGTGGTTCAGGAGAGCCGCCGCCTGCGGTCCGGTGACGGTGATCTCGCCCATGTGGGAGAGGTCGAAGAGACCGGCCTTCGTGCGGACGGCGAGGTGCTCGTCGCGCTCCGAGCCGTAGCGCAGGGGCATGTCCCAGCCCGCGAAGTCGGTCATGGTCGCGCCGAGCGAACGATGCAGGGCATCGAGCGCGGTGTGACGGGGTGCGTTGCTGCTCATCGGTCTGGCTCCCAAGGCATGACGGCGAGGTCGTTCCTCCCCATCTGTCATCGGAACCTGAGAGGTTCATCAAGACCCCACGAATCGGTGGTCCTGACTTGCACCTTGGGTGGGGCCGACGGAGCGGCCCGCTTTTCAGATGTGCCTCGCCCGCGCGGTAACGGTGCCTGAGAGATTCAAGGGAGGGACTTGCTCCTTCGGCGCCCGGGTACACGTACCCAGGACTCTCCCGCGCGGATTCAAGCGGCCGGTATGCAGTTGGCGCGGCCATCATCGCACGCGCTGCCGGATCACGGCAGCCCGCCATCTGTGACCGTGCTGTGGCAGTCCGCGTACGAAATGGGGAAGCGCCGGGCATTACCTTCTCTTTACACTCGACGGGGATGGGACTCCACATCGAAGGGGAGGACGGCCAGGGTGAACAGGACCACGGCGTACGCGACGACCTCGGGTCTCGCATTGCCCGAGCAGCCCGGCGCACCGGCCCGGGAGGCCCGCGGACCGCGTCCCGCGGCCGTCGTGCGGGACCTCCGCGACCGGGTCGGGCACAGTCCGCACGGTCTCCGCTTCGGGGCGCACGACGTGATCGTGGTCAGCGGACTGCCCGGCAGCGGCAAGTCGACGCTGATGCGGCGGGCCGTGCTGGGCGCGCGCGTCGACTCCCAGGACACCCGCGACCGCTGGGACGGCCGGATGTCCGGGCTCCTGCCGTACGCGCTCTACCGCCCCCTCGTCCGCCTCGCGCACTACGCCGGCCTGCGCCGCGCCCTGCGCGAGGGCGGGGGAGTCGTCGTGCACGACTGCGGCACGCAGGCCTGGGTACGCCGCTGGCTCGCCCGCGAGGCCCGGCGCCGCGGCGGGGCGCTGCACCTGCTGCTGCTCGACGTCACGCCCGGCGCCGCGCTGGACGGCCAGCGCGAGCGCGGCCGGGGCGTCTCGCGCTACGCCTTCGCCCGCCATCGCGGCGGGGTCGCCCGGCTGCTGCGGTCCGCCGAGCGGGGAGACCTGCCCGAGGGGTGCGGCTCCGCGGTGCTGATCGACCGCGACGCGGCGGACGTGCTGCACAGGATCGACTTCGGCCCTTGAGCGGCAGCGTGCCGCGGGATCGACTTCGGCCACTGACCGGCTGTGGTGGCCCATTAACCTAACCAGCCGGAACAATGGTTCGAAGCGGACGGTAGACAGATGGACTTTCCGGCACAGGCGCACCCCCATCCGCACGGCGGTTGGCCCGGCAACGAGCTGGAGGAGGTGTTGTCCGCGTCCCTCGGCGTGCCCGGGCCCTCGACGGCCGCCCGCATCGTCGAGGTGCTCGGCCGCAGCTTCGTGTGGGTGCCGCTGCCCAACGGCGGCGGTCCGCGGAGCGGTCCGCTCGATCTGCCCACGATGGACATCGGCGGGCAGGTCTACGTCCCCGTCTTCAGCTCCGAGGAGCAGTTCCGCCAGGTCGTCGGCGGTCACATGTCGTACACGATCGCGCCCGCCGTGGAGTTCGCCCGCGGGCTCCCCCCGCAGGCCGGCATCGTGGTGAACCCGGACGGCGTGGTCGGCGTGCCGCTGCCGCCGCCCGCCGTCGCCGAGCTGTGCAGGGCCGGGCGGTCCGAGCTGGACGGGGCGGCCGGCGGCGGCCGCGTGCGGCTCTTCGAGCCCGACTGGCAGGACGATCCGATGGACTTCCTCGCCGCGGCCTCGGCGGAGTTCGCCGCCACCGGTGTGGTCCTGAGCGCGCGGCGCTGTCTGGCCAGCGTCGAGGGCGACGCGCCGGTCATGTTCATCGGCGTCGAGCTCTCGGTGTGGGAGGGTGACGCGCGCACCCTGCCCCTGGACGCCCTGGGCCGTGCCCTCGGCCGGGTCCCGGTGAACATTCCGGTGAACCTGGTTCTCCTCGACGTGGCGCAGGACGCGGTAGGCGACTGGATGCGGGCGACGGTGCGGCCCTTCTACCAGCACGGTCACTGAACGGCGCGGGTGGCGGGGGTGCCCCACGGGACCGTACGCCCGCCGCGCGGGGCCTCCGGCCGCCCCGCGCGGCGGTTCCCGGCTCCGGACTGCTTCCCCGGCGGAGCACGATGGCCGCATAAGCTGGTTTCATGGCCTGGCGAGGTGTTGACGCATGTCGGTAACCGGTGCCTCGGGCGTAAGGGATGAGTTCGTCGTGAATTGTTCGCGAAGGGGCGGTTGAGGGTGAGCGCGTCGGGCACGGCCGCGGCCGGGCAGGTCGAGCACATGCTGCGCCAGGTGACTCCCGGGCGTTATGACGCCTACGAGGCGCTCCTTCGCGCGCTCGCGACCCCGTCGTCCGGCCAGGTGTGGATGCTGCTGTGGCACGGCCAGGCCGGCTCCCCGGACGCCCAGTACGGGAACATGCAGGTGGACGGCTTCGGTTACGCGCCCTGCGTCACCTCCGCCCAGGAGCTCTCGGCCAGTGGCTGGAACCGCAGTTACGAGGTCGTGGACGGGCTGGACGTCGCCCGCACCCTGTACCCGGACCACTTCGGCCTCTGGCTCAACCCGCACGCCCCGAACGGCGGTCTCGGCATTCCGTGGCTGGATCTGCGCCGGATCGCCACGGGCCTGGAGCGGCAGCCCGCGGGCCCGCTGCGGCTGTCCGAACCGGCCATCGAGATCCCGCAGTTCTACGCCCTGATCACGCAGAACGCCCATCTGACCCCGGCCGTACGGTCGTTGCGCCGAGCCTGGGTCCAACCCACGCTCGGGGCGCCGTATCTGGCCATCGGCCTTGACGTGTACGACACCTCGCCGCCCGCCGTCGACTCGGTGCGGGCGATGATGCAGCAGTCCATCGGCGCGGTTCCGGACGGCCTGCCCGTCTCCACCGTCGCGATGTCGGACGAGTTCGACCCGGTGGCGATGTGGCTGCGTGCGAACGCCCGCCCGTTCTACGACCGCGAGGCGCACGCCGCTCCGGCGCAGGCGCCGATTGCGGGCGGTTACGGCTATCCGCCGGCCCGCGGCGGCTACTGAGGGCGTCCCGAATCCCGGACCTGTCGGATGCCAGTGCGAGAACGGCTGGCATCATGATTCTGCACACGGCCTTCACGAGGCGTGCGTTCCATCTTGCTGACCTGCGGGGAAGCGGACAGATGTGCCCATTGTCCCGTTTTGGCGGGACTTCTGATCAAAAAGACTCTTTCGAGGCCTTTGAGCTCAATTGGCAGTCGTCCGGCTCCCGTTACCCACTGTTCGGATAACGGAATCCCCCAACAAGCATCACGGTTGCGCATAGTTTCTCCATGAGGCCTGGCAACTGATCGTGGCGGCACTGAAGACTCGCCCATCAGACACGGGGTCGTCGATCCTGTGAGCGAGTGCAAGCCGAATCATCAGCCGGGTCACCGGACCGCACCACCTGCGGTCAACTTCCCGGCGCGCAAGTGAACCAAGCCGCAGACAGCGGCAGTCGTAGGCCGGTCACCACCGGCGAGAGGGGTCGGGTCACTGTGACCGCACCGATCGAGACCACCGCGGCGGCATCGGAAGCGCAGCCTGAGGCTGTGCTTGCCGGAGCCGGCAAGGGGCGGATCGAGGGCCGTTCCCTGGGACAGATCGCCTGGACGCGCTTCAAGCGCGACAAGGTGGCGGTCGCCGGCGGTGTCATCGTCGTGCTGCTCATCCTGATGGCCGTCCTCGCCCGGCCCATCCAGTCGATGCTGGGACTGGACCCGAACGCCTTCCACCAGGACCTGATCGACGCCAACACCTCGCTGCCCAAGGGCGGGATGGGCGGCATGAGCGCGGACCACCCGCTCGGTGTGGACCCGAAGTTCGGCCGCGACCTCGCCACCCGCCTCCTGGAGGGCTCCTGGGTGTCGCTGGTCGTCGCCTTCGGCGCCACCATCCTGTCGAACGTGATCGGCGCGATCCTGGGCGTCGTCGCGGGCTTCTACGGCGGGCGCGTCGACTCGATCATCAGCCGCCTGATGGACACCTTCCTCGCCTTCCCCCTCCTGCTCTTCGCGATCGCCATCTCCGCCACCCTGCAGGGCGGCGCTTTCGGCCTCGAAGGGCTCCCGCTCCACCTGAGCGTGCTGATCTTCGTGATCGGCTTCTTCAACTGGCCCTACCTGGGCCGGATCGTGCGCGGTCAGACCCTGGCCCTGCGCGAGCGGGAATTCGTGGACGCCTCCCGGGGCATGGGCGCCAAGGGCCCGTACATCCTGTTCCGGGAGCTGCTGCCCAACCTGGTCGGCCCGATCATCGTCTACTCGACGCTGCTCATCCCGACCAACATCCTCTTCGAGGCCTCCCTCAGCTTCCTCGGGGTCGGTATCCAGCCCCCGCAGGCGTCCTGGGGCGGCATGCTCCGTGAAGCGGTCACCTACTACGAGGTCGACCCGCAGTTCATGATCGTGCCCGGCCTCGCCATCTTCGTGACCGTCCTCGCCTTCAATCTTCTGGGCGACGGTCTCCGCGACGCTCTCGACCCGCGCAGCCGCTGATGCCTGACGGACACCGAGAGATCACCAAGTTTCCGACAATGGAGGGGAACCCGCCCATCATGCGTAGGTCAACGCTGGCCGCCATTGCGGCCATCGGCTCCGCGAGTCTGCTCGTTGCAGGCTGCAGCAAGGCCGATGACAACAAGAACACCGACAACACGAAGTCAGCTGGGGCCAACGCAGCGACCAAGGACGTCGTCAACGCCTCCACCAAGAAGGGGGGCACGGTCACGTACGAGTACTCGGACGTGCCGGACTCCTTCGACCCGGGCAACACGTACTACGCGTACATGTACAACCTCAGCCGCCTGTACGCGCGCCCGCTGATGACGTTCCAGCCCGGTGCCGGCGAGAAGGGCAACACCCTTGTCCCGGACCTCGCGGCCTCCAAGGGTGTCCCGAGCGACGGCGGCAAGACCTGGACGTACAAGCTGCGTTCGGGCCTGAAGTACCAGGACGGCTCCGCGATCACGTCCAAGGACGTCAAGTACGCGGTCGAGCGCTCCAACTTCGCGCGTGACGTGCTCTCCCTCGGCCCGAACTACTTCCAGCAGTTCCTCGTGGGCGGCGACAAGTACAAGGGTCCCTACAAGGACAAGAGCGCCAAGGGCCTCTCGTCCATCGAGACCCCGGACGACACCACTGTCGTCTTCCACCTGAAGACGGCCTTCCAGGAGTTCGACTACCTGGTCGCCGCGCCGCAGACGGCTCCGGTCCCGCAGGCCAAGGACAACGGCGTCGACTACGTCAAGAACATCGTGTCCTCGGGCTCGTACAAGTTCCAGAGCTACGCCGACGGCAAGCAGGCCGTCCTCGTGCGCAACGAGAACTGGGACGCGGCGACCGACCCGCTGCGCAAGCAGTACCCGGACAAGATCGTCGTCAACCTGAAGGTCAACGCCGAGACGATCGACAAGGACGTCCTCGCGGGCGACGCGATCGACCTCGGTGGTGGCGGTGTCCAGGCCGCGACCCAGGCGGACGTGCTCACCTCCGCCGCCAAGAAGGCCGACACGGACAACACCTACGGTGGCCGTCTCGTCTACATGGCGATCAACACCAAGGTGAAGCCGTTCGACAACGTCGCGTGCCGCAAGGCCGTGCAGTTCGCGATCGACAAGGTCTCGGTCCAGACGGCCGAGGGCGGCCCGATCCGCGGCGACATCGCCTCCACGGTTCTCCCGCCGGACATCCCGGGCTACGAGAAGTCGGACGTCTACGCGTCGGCCGGCAACAAGGGTGACGCCGCCAAGGCCAAGGAGCAGCTCAAGGCCTGTGGCAAGGAGACCATCAACACCAACATCTCCGCCCGCAGCGACCGCCCGCAGGAGATCGACGCCGCCACGGCGATCATCGCCTCGCTGAAGAAGGTCGGCATCAACGCCAGCCTGAAGCAGTACCCGTCGGGCAAGTACTTCACCGACTACGCGGGTGTCCCGAAGTTCACCGAGAAGAACAACATCGGTCTGATCATGATGCAGTGGGGTGCCGACTGGCCTTCCGGCTACGGCTTCCAGCAGCAGATCCTGAACGGTTCCGCGATCGGTGCTTCCGGTAACACCAACCTGTCGCAGTACAACAACAAGGACGTCAACGCCCTCCTTGAGAAGGCGATCGGCACGCAGGACGACGCCGCGCGTCTCGCCCTGTACACGCAGATCGACAAGAAGACCATGGACGACGCCGTCCTCGTGCCGCTGACCTACTTCAAGGTTCTGCTGGCCCGCCCGCAGTACGCGACCAACCTGGTCTCCACGGCGGCCTTCAGCGGTCAGTACGACTACCTCAACATCGGCACCACGAAGAAGTAGCCCCGGAAGGCAGGTGAAGGCATTGGTGCCCGCGGGCTCAGCCCGCGGGCACCAGCGCCGATCCCCGTGATTTCGTACATCCTCCGTCGGACGGCAGCGGCAGCGATCCTGCTCCTGGTCGTCTCCGCGGTCACCTTCGCCATCTTCTTCCTGCTGCCCAGACTGGCCGGCCAGACGCCCGACCAGCTCGCGCAGCAGTACATCGGGAAGAGCCCGACGAAGGCCGACATCATCGCGGTCAAGCACAACCTCGGTCTGGACCAGCCCGTCTACGTCCAGTACTGGCACTTCATCAAGGGGATCGTCAGCGGCGCTACCTACGACCTGGGTCCCACCACGGCGCACTGTGACGCGCCGTGCTTCGGGTACTCCTTCAAGACCCACCAGGCCGTGTGGCCGGACCTCACCTCGCGTCTGCCGGTGACCCTGTCGCTCGCCGCGGGTGCCGCGGTGCTGTGGCTGCTGTCCGGTGTGGCCGCGGGTGTGATCTCCGCCCTCAAGCCGCGTTCGATCTTCGACCGCGCCTTCATGGGCATCGCGCTCGCCGGTGTCTCGCTGCCCATGTTCTTCACGGGCAACCTGGCGCTGCTGCTCTTCACCGTCAACTGGCCGATCTTCGGCCGCACCTATGTCCCGCTCACCGAGAACCCCGCGGAATGGGCCAACACCCTCTTCCCCGCGTGGTGTTCTCTCGCTCTCCTGTACTCCGCCATCTACGCGCGGCTCACCCGCTCGGGCATGCTGGAGACGATGAACGAGGACTTCATCCGCACGGCCCGCGCCAAGGGCCTGCGCGAGAGCAAGGTCGTGGTCCGGCACGGACTGCGCGCCGCTCTCACCCCGATCATCACCGTCTTCGGCATGGACCTCGGTCTGCTGCTCGGCGGTGCCGTGATCACCGAATCCGTTTTCTCTCTGCACGGCATCGGCCAGTACGCGGTGCAGGGCATCACCGACAACGATCTGCCGAAGATCCTCGGCGTGACTCTTCTCGCCGCGGCCTTCGTCGTCGTGGCAAATCTTCTGGTGGACCTGCTGTACGCCGCCGCCGACCCGCGGGTGAGGCTCTCGTGACCGAACTTTCCAAGACCGGCGCCGCTGTCGGCGAGCCCGTCTCCTCACCCTCGGACGCTCCCAAGGCGTTCCTCGAAGTGCGCGACCTCAAGGTGCACTTCCCGACCGACGACGGTCTGGTCAAGTCCGTCGACGGGCTCAGCTTCTCGGTGGAGAAGGGCAAGACCCTCTGCGTCGTGGGCGAGTCGGGTTCCGGCAAGTCCGTCACCTCGCTGGCGATCATGGGCCTGCACCGCCTCGGCGCGCGCGGCAAGAACGTCCAGATGTCGGGCGAGATCTGGCTCGACGGCAAGGAACTGGTCAACGCCCACCCGGACGAGGTGCGCAAGCTCCGCGGCCGCGAGATGGCGATGATCTTCCAGGACCCGCTGTCCGCGATGCACCCGTACTACACGATCGGCAACCAGATCGTGGAGGCGTACCGCACGCACCACAAGGTCAGCAAGAAGACCGCCCGCACGCGGGCGATCGAGATGCTCGACCGGGTGGGCATCCCCGAGCCGGGCAAGCGCGTCGACAGCTACCCGCACGAGTTCTCGGGCGGCATGCGCCAGCGCGCGATGATCGCGATGGCGCTCGTCAACAACCCCGAGCTGCTCATCGCGGACGAGCCGACGACCGCCCTCGACGTCACCGTCCAGGCGCAGATCCTCGACCTCATCCGCGACCTGCAGAAGGAGTTCGGCTCCGCGGTCGTCCTCATCACCCACGACCTGGGTGTGGTGGCCGAGATCGCCGACGACGTCCTCGTGATGTACGGCGGCCGGTGCGTCGAGCGCGGCACCGCCGAGCGGGTCTTCGAGCAGCCGCAGCACCCCTACACCTGGGGTCTGCTCGGCTCGATGCCCCGTATCGACCGTGAGACGTCAGAGCGGCTCATCCCCGTCAAGGGCCAGCCGCCGAGCCTCATCAACGTCCCCTCGGGCTGCGCGTTCCACCCGCGCTGCCCGTACGCGGACCTGCCCAAGGGCAATGTCACCCGCACCGTGCGTCCCGACCTGCAGCTCGTTGGCACCGGTCACTACACCGCCTGCCACCTCTCGCAGGAGGACCGCACGCGGATCTGGACCGAAGAGATTGCGCCGAAGCTGTGAGTGAGAACAACAAGACGGACGGCGCCGGCGCGGTGATTCCGCAGCAGGCCGCGGCTCCCGCGCACCGCGCGAAGTCCTCGGACAGCAGTGAGGTCCTCCTCCGGGTCCAGGGGCTCCAGAAGCACTTCCCCATCCGGAAGGGCGTTCTCCAGCGTCAGGTCGGCGCGGTCAAGGCCGTCGACGGCATCGACTTCGAGGTCCGCAAGGGCGAGACGCTCGGCGTCGTCGGCGAGTCCGGCTGCGGCAAGTCGACCATGGGCCGGGTCATCACCCGTCTCCAGGACCCGACCGGCGGCTCCATCGAGTTCGAGGGCCGGGACATCACCCGTCTCAGCGCCTCGAAGATGCGTCCGCTGCGCCGTGACATCCAGATGATCTTCCAGGACCCGTACGGGTCGCTGAACCCCCGTCACACCATCGGCTCGATCGTCTCGGCGCCCTTCCGGCTCCAGAACGTCGAGCCCGAGGGCGGTGTGAAGAAGGAGGTCCAGCGGCTCCTGGAGCTGGTGGGTCTGAGCCCCGAGCACTACAACCGCTACCCGCACGAGTTCTCCGGCGGCCAGCGCCAGCGCATCGGCATCGCCCGCGCGCTCGCCCTGAAGCCGAAGCTGGTCGTGGCGGACGAGCCGGTCTCGGCGCTCGACGTGTCGATCCAGGCGCAGGTCGTGAACCTGATGGACGACCTGCAGTCCGAGCTCGGTCTGACGTACGTGATCATCGCTCACGACCTCTCCGTCGTGCGCCATGTCTCGGACCGCATCGCGGTGATGTACCTCGGCAAGATCGTCGAGCTCTCCGACCGCGCCTCGCTGTACCAGGCGCCGATGCACCCGTACACCAAGGCCCTGATGTCGGCCGTGCCGGTGCCGGACCCCAAGCGCCGGGGCGCCAAGAGCGAGCGGATCCTGCTGCGCGGCGACGTTCCCTCGCCGATCGCGCCGCCGAGTGGCTGCCGGTTCCACACCCGGTGCTGGAAGGCCACGCAGGTCTGCAAGACGACCGAGCCGCCGCTCATCGAGCTGAAGCCCGGTCAGCGCGTCGCCTGTCACCACCCGGAGAACGCCCCGGACCAGGCTCCGCAGGACATCGTCCTGCTCTCGGCCGCCCGCGAAGCGGTCGAGCTGGTGTCCGGTGTGGAGTCCGCCGAGGTGTCGGGCAAGGCTCCGGCCGAGCTCGCCGCCGAAGGTGACGAGGCCGGCACGGCGTCGGACACCGCCACCGGTGACGCGGCCGGCTCGACGAAGGACTCCGCGGTTGCGGAAGCCGATCGTCAGGAGTCAACCGGCAAGTAGGCCGTGACGACTTGGCAAAGTCATGAACATGCCTGAGCGGGAGAGTGCAGAGTCCTGCGTGACCGTCTGATCGGAAACGATCGGCACACGTACGAAAGGGACGCGAAATGGCACTCTCCCGTTCGGCACGTTTAGGCGCGCTCGCCACAGCGGCGGCCTCCTTCTTCCTCGTCGCCGCCTCCTCCGCCCCCACCCCCGGCGCGGACGGCATCGGTGACACCTACTTCCCCCAGCTCGGCAACGGCGGCTTCGACGCCCGCCACTACGCCCTCGACGTGGCGTACGACCCCGGCACCGACCGCCTCGACGGCGTCACGACCCTCACCGCCCGCGCCACCCGGAACCTCTCCTCCTTCGACCTGGACCTCCAGAAACTGGACGTCACGAAGGTCGAGGTGAACGGCAGAACGGCCCACTTCACGCGGGAGGGCGACGAGATCCGCGTCACCCCGCGCGGCCCGCTGGCCAGGGGCAAGAACTTCACGGTGACCGTCACCTACGGCGGGGTCCCCGAGCCGCTCAACGGCCCGATCGTGTTCGGCTCCGACTACGGGTGGATGAAGACCGCGGACGGCGTGTTCGTCGCCTGCGAGCCCAACGCCGCCTCCACCTGGTTCCCCTCCAGCGACCACCCCTCCGACAAGGCGACCTACGACATCCGCATCACGGCGCCCAAGGGCCTGACGGCGGTCTCCAACGGACGCCTGATATCGACCCGCGACAAGGGCGCCTCCACGGTCACCCACTGGCGCGAGAGCCGGCCCATGGCCACCTATCTCGCGACGGCGACCATCGGGACGTTCGACGTGAAGACCGGCACCACCCCGGGCGGGACACCGATCTACGTCGCGATCGACCCGGTGCTCGCCAACAGCAACAGCGTCGACGTGTACGCCGTCACCGCCGAGGCGACCGACTACTGGTCGCAGGTGTTCGGGCCGTACCCGTTCGAGGAGACCGGCGCCATCGTCGACGACATGCCCGAGGCGGGCTTCTCGCTGGAGGTCCAGTCGAAGCCCGCGTACTCGGCGGTGCGGTCGGAGACGACCATCGTGCACGAGCTGGCCCACCAGTGGTTCGGCGACTCGGTCTCGGTGGCGCACTGGAAGGACATCTGGCTCAACGAGGGCTTCGCGACCTACGCCCAGTGGCTGTGGGCCGAGCACAAGGGCACCCGGTCGGCGCACGACTCGTTCCTCGCCGGGTACAACCAGCGGCCCGCGGAATCCGCCTTCTGGCAGACCACGGTCGGCGATCCGCAGCGCGACACGATGTTCGCCTCGGCGGTCTACCAGCGGGGCGCGATGACGCTCCAGACGCTGCGCGAGCGCATCGGCGACACCGCCTTCTTCAAGCTGCTGCCCGCGTGGACGAAGCTGCACCGGTACGGCAACGCGAGCACCGCCGACTTCATCGCCCTCGCCGAGAAGATCTCCGGGCAGCAGCTCGACGATCTCTTCCAGACCTGGCTGTTCACCACAGGCAAGCCGACCCTCTAGACCTTCCTTCGTAAGGCGCACACCCCGCGACAGGTGAGAATGTGGGGGTGTTCCAGCAACTGTTCAGCCCCTCCGTCCAGCACACGCTCGATCTGATCGGCATCTTCGTCTTCGCGATCTCCGGCGCTCTGCTGGCCGTCCGCAAGAACTTCGACGTCTTCGGCATCGCCGTCCTCGCGGAGATCACCGCGCTGGGCGGAGGGCTGCTGCGCGACATCATCATCGGTGCCGTACCCCCGGCCGCCTTCACCGACCTGGGGTACTTCACCACACCGCTCGTCGCCGCCCTGCTCGTGTTCTTCCTGCACCCGCAGGTGGAGCGCATCCAGGTCGGCGTGAACGTCTTCGACGCGGCCGGGCTCGGGCTGTTCTGTGTCACCGGCACCGTCAAGGCGTACGACTACGGGCTCGGCCTGACCGCCTCCGCCGCCCTCGGCCTCGCGACCGCCGTGGGCGGCGGTGTGCTGCGTGACGTCCTCGCCAACGAGGTCCCCTCCCTGCTGCGCTGGGACCGTGACCTCTACGCGGTCCCGGCGATGGTCGGCGCCACGATGGTGGTGCTCTGCATCCGCTACGACGCGCTCACCCCGTTCACCAGCGGCCTCGCCATCGTCACGGCCTTCGTTCTGCGCCTGTTCGCGATGCGGTACCACTGGCGAGCTCCGCGCGCGTGGAACCGCCGCTCGACGGTACGGGAGGAAGAGACTTCCTGACGCCCGCCGCGTCCGCGGTGCCTCCGGCGTCCGCGGTGCTCCCCCTGTCGCCGTCGAACTGCTCGGTCAGCCAGCGGAACACCTCCGGGAGCTGTGGCCGCCACAGCCCCATGTCGTGACCGCCCGCGCTGCGCGGCAGCAGCACCACGTCCACGCTCGTCGGCGGCTTCGCGATCGTCTGGATCGCCGTGCCCGCCTGGTAGCCGTCACCGGACTCGCCGGAGAAGTAGAGGGCGATCCGGGGGTGGACGCGCTCGGCGCGTAGCACCAGGTAGGGATTGTTGCGCCGGCGCAGTTCGAGGCTCCGCCCGGCGAGTGAACTGCGTTCGCCCTTGGGGTCGTTGTAGCCGGACATGCTCACCGCGGCCCGGTAGCGGTCGGGGTGGGCGACGGCCAGCTTGGTGGCGCAGTGCGCCCCGGCCGAGTATCCGGCCGCGGCCCAGCCGCGCGGGGCGGGCTCGGCGCGGAAGTTGTCCATGACCATCCGCGGCACGTCGATGCTGAGCCAGCTCTCCGCGTTCACCGTCCCCGGGATGTTCGCGCAGCCGGTGTCCGCCCTGGCCAGCAGGTTGGTGCGCGGCGCGACCAGGATGAACGGCGCGACCCGGCCGTCCAGCATCATCGGCCGCAACTGCTCGTGCACCCGCAGGGACCCGAACCACGCCTTGGCGGAGCCCGGGTATCCCGGCAGCAGTTCCACGACGGGGAATAGCCGGTGCCGGTAAACGGGTTCGTCGTACTGCGGCGGCAGCCAGACGTAGACCTCGGCGTTCACCCCCGACACCCGTCCCCTCAGGTCCGTGACGCGCACCCCGCCGGCCTGCCGCATGCGCGGCCCCTGGGCCGGACGGAAGGTCTGCCGCATCCGGGGCAGGTCCTTCAGCGAGATCCCACCGGTGCCGTCCGCGCCGAGGTCGGCGGCCTGCTGGACATGGTTTCCCGTGCCGAGGAGGTCGGCCCAGTCGTCGTACAGGTTGTTGGCGTTGTTCACGAGGACGAACACCAGGCTGATCGCCGTCCCTTGGACGAAGAGCAGCATCAGGAGCCGGGCCGCGGCGCGAACCGGCGCCGGTCCGGGCACCCGGGACCACAGTGCCAGGGGCAGAAGGAGGGCGACGGCGCACAGTACGAAGGAGGTCAGGAGGAACGATGTCCCGGTGAGGCTCATGTCCCATCAGAGGAGAACCCGGACCGATTGGTCACGGATGATTGCGGACACTTGACAAGAAATTGCCGAATCCTCACCTGGATGGCCGGACTACGGTGGTGTCCGTACGCCTGAACGAGTGAAAGCTACCGCTTAGTAATTTCCTGTTGTACCGTTCATGTATGCCAGAAGCAGCTTCGGTACAGGCCGTACGGGCCACGATCGGCGACAGCGAGTTCGACCGGGACACCGCCGTCACCCCGCGCGGGAACGGGGTCTACGACGTCGACCTCTCCGCCGGGTGGACGATCATCAGCGCCGTCAACGGCGGCTATCTGCTGGCCGTCCTCGGCCGCGCGCTCGCCGACGCCCTCCCGCACTCCGATCCCTTCACGGTCTCCGCGCACTATCTGACCGCGTCCCAGCCGGGCCCCGCGGTCGTCCGCACGGACGTCGTACGCACCGGCCGGACGCTGTCGACCGGACAGGCTTCCCTCTTCCAGTACGACGACGAGGGCCGCGAGATCGAGCGCATCCGCGTGCTCGCCTCCTACGGCGACCTCGACTCCCTGCCCGACGACGTCCGCACGACCGCGCTGCCGCCGGCGATCCCGCCCATGGACCAGTGCTTCGGCCCGCAGGACGCCCCCGCCCCCATCCCCGGCAGCTCGGCGATCACCGACCGGCTGTTCCTCAAGCTCGACCCCGCGACCCTCGGCTGGGCGCTCGGCGCTCCGTCCGGGAAGGGCGAGATGCGGTCGTGGTTCGGACTCGCCGACGGCCGGGACGCCGACCCGCTCTCGCTGCTCCTCGCGGTCGACGCGCTGCCGCCGACGGCCTTCGAGATCGGCCTCTCCGGCTGGGTGCCGACCGTCGAGCTGACCGTGCACGTGCGGTGCCGCCCGGCGCCCGGCCCGCTGCGCGTGTCGATCACCACCCGCAACCTCGCCGGGGGCTTCCTGGAGGAGGACGCGGAGGTCTGGGACACCGAGGACCGCCTGGTCGCCCAGTCCCGCCAGCTCGCCCGCGCCCGCCTCGGCTGACCTGTCACGATCGTCCGCGCACCGGCCCGAAGCCGTGAGCGCGGCCGCGGCGGGGGTCCGCCGCGGCGCGCTCGCCGTCCCCGGGGCACCCCTCCTGCCGGATGCCCCCGGCGCGGTGTCCCGCGCCGTCAGGCGGTCACCAGTGGGCGGCGGCCCGTCCAGGCCGCCAGCCGCCCGTAGGCGTCGGCGCCCTCGGGAGCCGGCACCACGGTGCCGAACGGCAGCCCGGGGTCCTCGCGTCCCTCGTCGGGCAGCACGCGGGCGGCGATCGTGAGCGCGAACTCGGCCAGTTCCGGATCGAGTTCGAGGGGCCGCCCCAGTGCCTCCGAGAGGTCCCAGGTGTGGGTCACCGCCTCCATGACGTATCCGGCGAGGGCGATCCGCCCGGTCGCCTCGCCCCAGGGCACCCGCACCGCCGCGTCCAGCCGCGCGTCGTCCGCCCATGCCGCGCGGACCTGCTCCCCGGCCTCGTCGTACGCGGCGCTCCAGCCGTCGTCCGGCACGCCGTCGGCGAACGGCCGCACCGCGAGCCCGTCGCCGCCCGCCCCGATCACGGCGATCCGCCGGGTGCCGCCGACCATGTGCGACAGCAGCAGACGTACATCGAACTCGGCGCACGGAGTGACACCGTCCAACTGCTCCGGCCGGACGGCCGCGATCAGCGACGCGATCTGAGCGGCGGCGCGGGCGTACAGAGGGCGGGGGTCCATCGCGTTCATGACTACCTCTTCCGTGTGTCGGTGTGCCCTCACTCTCGACGCATAACCTGACAGTTTCCGTCAACATTTGTGACGGCCCGGCGCGGGCGCGATCCTGGGCGCGTGAAGTCCGACCGCCTGCTCTCGATCCTGCTGCTGCTCCAGACACGCGGCCGCGTCCCGGCCCGCGAACTCGCCGACCGGCTGGAGGTGTCGGTGCGCACCGTCTACCGGGACGTCGAGGCACTGTCCGCCTCCGGCGTCCCCGTCTACGCCGAACGCGGGCGGCACGGCGGCATCGAGCTGCTCGCCGGATTCCGTACGGACGTCACGGGACTGACCGCGGACGAGTCCCGGTCGCTGTTCATCCTGGCCGCGCGGGGCGCGCACGCCGCCCTCGGCCTGGACTCGGCGCTCGGCTCGGCACTGCGCAAGGTGATGGCCGCGCTGCCCGCACCCTTCAGACCCGCCGCGGAGGTCGCCGGCCGACGGGTCCTCGTCGACGCCACCCGCTGGAGGGGCGGTCCCCGGCGGGCCGTCGATCTGGACGTGTTGCAGGACGCCGTCTTCTCCGACCGCCGCCTCCGGCTGCGCTACCGCCACGGCGGCGACGCCGAACCGCGCACCTACACCGTCGACCCGTACGGCCTCGTCTCCAAGGCCGGTGTCTGGTACCTGGTCGCCGACCGGCGCGGCGCTCCGCGACTGTTCCGCGCCGACCGGGTCCGCTCGGCCACCCTGCTGCCGGACCCGGTGCGGCGCCGTCCCGGCGTCGAACTCGCCGACGCCTGGGAGGTGCTGCGCCGTCAGGTCGAGGAGCGGCCGGGCGGTGTCGATGTCACGGTTCGGGTACGGCGCTCCCGCCTCGACATGTTCGTACGTCTCCACGCGGCCTCCCTCGCCGAGCTGCCCGAGGACGACGGCGCCGGCGAGTGGGTGACCGCGCGCCTCGTGCTCGGCTCGGTGCGCGAGTCCCGCACTCTGCTGGCCTTCGGGGACGCGCTGGAGGTCCTCGCTCCGGCCGAGGCGCGCCGGGAGCTGGCCGCGACGGCCGCGGCCATCAGCGCGGTGTACGAGGGGGATTGAGAACCCGGCGCCGGGACCGCGCCGGGACCGCGTCGCACAGCAAGGCACAGCTTCGGCACAGCGCGGCCCTACGTGGATCTGGTCCGCTGTCTCCCGCTCGTCCGGCTCTCGTCGGCCGATCCACGTGACTTGACTGGGAGTTGCCCCAATGAACCGTCGTACACGACTTGTTCCCCTCGTCGCCGTCCTCGCGCTCTCGCCGCTCCTGGCGGCCTGCGGCTCCGGTGACTCGTCGTCCTCGGACGGCACCACCTCCGGCGAGCAGAACTGCACCCGCCCGTCCGGGATGCCGAGCGGCGGGCCGGGCGGCCGCCCCAGCGGCGCTCCCACGGGCATGCCCTCGCGGTCCGGCACCCCCTCGGGCAAGCCCACCGGGAAGGCGCCCTCCGGGTTCCCCTCGGGCATGCCGAGCGGCGCCCCCGGCGGTGGCCAGGGCGGCGGCTGCGGCGGCCCCGGAGGCGGCCAGATGGGCCAGGGCCAGGGCCAGGGCTGAGCATTGGGCCCAGGGTGCGGGCGGGCCGGCCACATGAAGCCGGCTCCCCGGCCCTGCACCGGCGTTGCGGAGTCCCGGGCGGGGTTGCTCCCTGGCCCCGCACCGGCCTTGCGGAGTCCCGGGCGGGGCTGCTCCCTGGGTCCTGCACCGGCCTTGCCGGATCCCGGCCAGGGCCGCTCCCAGGCCCGCGCCGACCTGGCTGAGTCGCGGGCGGGGCTGCTTCCCGGGTCCTGCACCGGCCTTGCCGGATCCCGGCCAGGGCCGCTCCCAGGCCCGCGCCGACCTTGCGGAGTCTCGGGCGGGGCTTCTCCATGGGTCCTGCACCCGCCTTGCCGATTCCCGGGCAGGGCCACTCCCTGAACCGTGGCCAGCCCCGCTCGGGGCTCCTTGCGGTGCAGCCCAGTGCCGGGGGCCGGGGCCGCCGACCGGTCGCCCCGGACTCGTACCCGGGGCCACAGCCGCCGACCGGTCGCCCCGGCGGTCAGCCGAGCCAGTGGCGGCGGCCGATGCTGATCAGCCGCATCTGGCGGCTCGCCACCCCGGCCACCCGTTCGCGTTCCGCCTCGGAACCGTCCAGCGCCTCCAGGAACGCCGAGGCCGCCATCAGCATGTGGTCGACATACAGGCCGGCCAGCATCAGCAGATCGTCGTCGCTCCACCCCGCCGACTCGGGGTGCTCGGCCAGCGCGTCCCTGACCTCCTCGGCGAACCGGGCCAGTTGCTCGCGGATCGCCTCCCGCACCGGAGCGACCCCGCCGTGCCGCTCGCGCGCGATGAAGCGGACGTGCGCCGGATGCGCCGCGACGTGATGGGCGATCAGTTGCACGGCGCGGGCGATGCGTTCGTCGCTGTCCCCGGCCGTGGTCAGCGTGTCCTCGATCATCGGGTGCAGGCTTCCGAGCGCCTCCTCGACCAGCGCCGCCCCGAGATCCGCCGTCGAGCGGAAGTGCCGGTAGAAGGCGGTCGGGGCCACTCCGACGGCACGGGTGACCTCGCGCAGCCCCAGGCTGCTCAGGCTCTGATCCTCCAGAAGCCCCAACGCGGCCTCCAGCAGGGCCTGCCGGGTCTTCTGCTTCTGCGCCTGGCGGATGCCGAGAGTGTGACTCATGCCATGCAGTTAACAACTGTTCTCTGGAATTTAAAAGCCGTGGAGCACGTTAGACTCCAGAGTCAGTGAACAAGTGTTACTACAACCGTTCACTGAGTCGTCAAGTCCCGGAAACATCGGGCCCTCACCGTTGAGGTGCCGGACGTTCCGGGACCGGACTTCGAGACTTCTTCGAGAGGCATCTCATGCTGTTCCTCGTCGCCGCACTCCTGCTGCTCGGCGTTGTGATGGGCTCCGTGGCGCACGCGCCGCTGAGCTTCACCCTCGCCGCCGCGGCCGTCATCGGCGTCTGGCTGGTCGTCTTCGCGCTGCGCGAGCGCGGAGCCCGCCGACGCCACTCCTCCGCCAACTGACCGTTGGTCCCGCACCTTTGCCGACCGGCCGTTGGTCCAACCCCTTCACCAACTGACCGTTGGGAGCTGACTCACGTCATGGAACTCACCGCGCGCACCACCGGCACCACCCGCTCCACCCGCACGGCCCCCACCGCCGCCGCGCCTCGCACCACCGGCGCCGACCGCACCGCCGAGGCCGTACGCACCGAGAGCGCCACCGAGACCGTCCGCGCCACGCGCCGGACCGGCGTCAAGGACGCCGACGGCATGGCCGTGGCCTCCTTCGTCCTCGGCCTGCTCGGCCTGCTCGTGCTGAACCTCTTCCTGGGCCCCATCGCCATCGTCCTCGCCTCCGTCGCCCTCGGGCGCGGCACGGCCCGCCGGGGCCGCGCCTTCCTCGGCCTCGGTCTGGGGATCGCCGACCTGGTCGTCCTGGTCGCCTTCATGCAGGTCGACAACACGGTGTCCTGGAGCTTCTGAGGCCGCCGCGACGGCCAGGGCACCGGGGGGCCGGGGAGAGGGGGAGCGGGCCCGTAGAATCGAGCCCACCATGGCTTACCTCGACCACGCCGCGACCACCCCCATGCTTCCCGAGGCAGTAGAGGCACTGACCGCCCGACTGAGCGTCACGGGCAACGCCTCTTCCCTCCACGCCGCCGGCCGCACCGCGCGGCGCGCGGTCGAGGAGGCCCGCGAGACCCTGGCGGACTCCCTCGGCGCCCGCCCCAGCGAGGTGGTCCTCACCTCCGGCGGAACCGAGGCCGACAACCTCGCGGTGAAGGGCCTGTACTGGTCCCGCAGAGACGCCGATCCGGCCCGCACCCGCGTGCTGGCGAGCCCCGTCGAGCACCACGCCGTTCTCGACGCGGTCGACTGGCTCGGCGAGCACGAGGGCGCCACGGTCGAGTACCTGCCCGTCGACGCCTACGGCCGCGTCCACCCCGAAGCGCTGCGCGAGGCCATCGCCCGCAACCCCGAGGACGTCGCCCTCGCCACGGTGATGTGGGCCAACAACGAGATCGGCACCATCATGCCGGTCCGCGAACTGGCCGGTGTCGCCGCCGAGTTCGGCATCCCGCTGCACGCCGACGCGGTCCAGGCCTTCGGTCAGGTCCCCGTCGACTTCGCGGCCTCCGGCCTCGCCGCGATGACGGTGTCCGGCCACAAGATCGGCGGTCCCTACGGGATCGGCGCGCTGCTCCTCGGCCGTGAGTACAGCCCGGTGCCCGTGCTGCACGGCGGCGGTCAGGAGCGCCACGTCCGCTCCGGCACGCTCGACGTGCCCGCCGTCGTGTCCTTCGCGGTCGCCGGACGGCTGGCCGCCGAGCGCCAGGAGTGGTTCGCCCGCGAGATCGGCGCCCTGCGCGACGACCTGGCCGACGCCGTCGTCAAGGCCGTGCCCGACGCGATCCTCGGCGGCGACCCGGCACCCGGGGGCCGGCTGCCCGCCAACGCGCACTTCACGTTCCCCGGCTGCGAGGGCGACTCGCTCCTCCTCCTGCTCGACGCGCAGGGCATCGAGTGCTCCACGGGATCGGCCTGCACGGCGGGGGTGGCCCAGCCGAGCCACGTCCTCCTCGCCATCGGCACCGACCCCGACCTCGCCCGGGGCACCCTGCGCTTCTCCCTCGGCCACACCTCCACGCGGGCGGACGTCGCCGCGGTGGCGCGGGCCATCGGTCCGGCGGTGGAACGGGCGCGCAGGGCGGGTCTCACCTGACCTCACCCGGTGGGGCCCGGGACCGCGAGGCCTGGGATCGCGAGGGCCTGGGACCGCGAGGGCCTGGGACCGCGAGGGCCTGGGACCGCCAGGCCTGGGACCGCGAGGCCCGGGCGGGAAGGCCCGGGCGGGAAGGCCCGGGCGGGAAGGCGACGCGGGACCGAGCGGGCCCCGTCAGGCGGTCGCCGTGTGTGCCCGCCGTACGAGCCGTATGTACCGGTCCCAGTCCCAGTGCCGTCCGGGATCGGTGTGGTCCGTGCCCGGGACCTCGACGTGCCCGATGATGTGCTCGCGGTCCACGGGGATGCCGTACCGCCCGCAGATCCCGGCCGTCAGCCGCGCCGACGCCTCGTACATCGCGTCCGTGAACGACGAGGGGCGGTCGACGAATCCCTCGTGCTCGATGCCGACACTGCGTTCGTTGTACGAGCGGTTGCCCGCGTGGAACGCCACGTCCAGCTCGCGGATCATCTGCGTGACACGGCCGTCCTTGCGCACGATGTAGTGCGCGGCGGCCCCGTGCTTCGGGTCCTGGAAGACCCGCACCGCGCTCGCGAAGCTGCCCTGGGTGACATGGATGACCACCCGGTCTATCCCGTAGTCGTCGGGACGGTCGGCCCGCCGCCAGTTCGCCGCGGAGGCCGCCACCCAGCGCGCGCCCCGGAAGTCCACCGCCCCCGCCACACGTGACTTCTCCACGCCGGGCAGCCGCCACCACAGGTGCGACAGCTCCTCCCGGGCGAGACCGGCCGCGCTCACGGCGGCCGCCAGACCGCCGATCAGCAGCACCCGGCGGCCGACCGGCTTGTCGCCGTCCCCGGCTCCCGCCGCGGCTCCACGGCTCCGCGACGCTCCCGGATTCCCCTTTTTCGCCCCCATGCGATCTTCAACGGATACTCGCGGGTTCCGGTTCCCGCGGCCCCGTACCCTGGAGGGGTTATGACTGACACCTCGCAGCGCCCCCTCCGCGTCCTCGCCGCCATGTCGGGCGGAGTGGACTCCGCCGTAGCCGCCGCCCGTGCCGCCGAGGCCGGGCACGACGTGACGGGCGTGCACCTCGCCCTCTCGGCGAACCCGCAATCGTTCAGGACCGGCGCGCGCGGCTGCTGCACCATCGAGGACTCGCGCGACGCCCGCCGGGCCGCCGACGTCATCGGCATCCCGTTCTACGTCTGGGACCTCGCCGAGCGCTTCCGCGAGGACGTGGTCGAGGACTTCATCGCCGAGTACGAGGCCGGCCGCACCCCGAACCCGTGCCTGCGCTGCAACGAGAAGATCAAGTTCGCCGCGCTGCTGGACAAGGCGCTCGCGCTCGGCTTCGACGCGGTCTGCACCGGCCACTACGCCCAGGTGATCGTCCGCGAGGACGGCACCCGCGAGCTGCACCGCGCCTCGGACATGGCCAAGGACCAGTCGTACGTCCTCGGTGTCCTGGACGACCGCCAGCTCGCCCACGCGCTGTTCCCGCTCGGCGACACGGTCACCACCAAGGGCGAGATCCGGGCCGAGGCCGAGCGCCGGGGCCTGGCGGTCGCCAAGAAGCCGGACTCGCACGACATCTGCTTCATCGCCGACGGCGACACCCAGGGCTTCCTCGCGGGCCGGCTCGGCAAGGCCGAGGGTGACATCGTCGACGAGGCCGGAGCGGTCATCGGCTCCCACGAGGGTGCGTTCGGCTTCACGATCGGCCAGCGCAAGGGGCTGCGCATCGGCACCCCGGCCTCCGACGGCAAGCCGCGCTACGTCCTCGACATCTCGCCGGTGAACAACACGGTCACGGTCGGCCCGGCCGCCTCCCTGGACGTGTCCGCCCTGACCGCGATCAAGCCCCGCTGGTGCGGCGCCGCCCCGGTCGGCCCCGGCACCTACACCGCCCAGCTCCGCGCCCACGGCGGCGAGACCGAGGTCAGCGCCGACCTGGTCGACGGCGAGCTGCGGGTGGCCTTCACCGAGCCGGTCCGCGGCGTCGCACCCGGCCAGGCGATCGTCCTGTACGACGGCACCCGCGTGGTGGGGTCGGCGACGATCGCGACGACCACGCGCGCGACGGCGGACGTCTAGACGGACCGGCGCGGTCTGCCCGAGCGGCGCGGTCTGCCCGACCGGCCCGGCCTGCTCAAGCGGCCCGGCTTACCCGCCCGCGCCGAAGAACTCCGCCAGCACCGGCGCCAGCGCCCGGGGATCCACCATGTGGCTCTGCCCCTCCAGCGTGCGGTACGACCCGTTCGGCGCGGCGTCCGCGATGCTCCGCGCCGCCTCACGCATCCACGCGGGGCTCGCGTCGCCCGCGACGGACAGCAGGGGCAGGGACAGCGCGGCCAGCCGTTCGCGGGGCACCCGGTTCGCGCCCAGCGCGGCGTCGTCGTACGCGAGGGTCGGCGCGATGGCCTCCATGCCGGGCCAGGCGTGGGACATGCGCACCCCGGCGATCATCTCCGGGGGCGTGCCCACGAGGGTCAGGAACAGCTCGACCGCGTCGCCCCGCCGGTCCTGTCCGAGCAGTTCCGTCAGCCGTTCGGTGTACTCGGCCCTCTGTTTGCCAGCGACGTCGTCGACGGCGAACGGCGTCTCGTAGACGGCGACTTCGCGGACGGGCAGCCCGCTCATGGCCGCCTCCAGGGCCAGCGCGCCGCCCGACGAGATGCCGTAGAGCGCCGCGCTGCCCCCGAAGGTCCCGATCACCGCCGCGATGTCCTCGATCTCCCGGGC
The DNA here is from genome assembly GCF_042751995.1 of Streptomyces sp. NPDC059371. Lineage (NCBI taxonomy): Bacteria > Bacillati > Actinomycetota > Actinomycetes > Kitasatosporales > Streptomycetaceae > Streptomyces > Streptomyces sp. NPDC059371. The sequence continues at coordinate 80,340 of NZ_JBHYXD010000011.1, forward strand.
CACCGCGAAGGGCGCCGTGTCGCCGCTGTCGCCGCGGCCCCGCCGGTCGTAGGTGACGGCGCCGAAGCGGTCCGAGAGGGCCTCGGCGAGGGGCGCGAGCGTCGCGCCGGTGCACATGGCACCGCCGACCAGGACGACCGTCGGGCCGTCACCGTGGCGTTCGTAGGCGATGGGTGTTCCGTCGCGCGAGATGGTCTTGTTGTCCATGTCTCCACAGACTGCCCGCAGCCCGGGAACTCATCGCGTCACCACGCCCGCGTCCGCCCGGATCTCAGGACACGTCGACCTCGTAGAAGCACAGATGGTCCTTGATCTCGGCGACATCGGGCTTGGGATCCGGATAGGCCCACACGAGATCGGCCGCGCCGGGAAGCGACCAGTAGGACGCGGTGCCCTTGAACGGGCAGTACGTGTGGGTGTCGGAGGGCGTCAGCAGGTCCAGTCGGACGTCCTCGGGCGGGATGTAGTAGCGCACCGGACAGCCCGTCTCGCGCAGCACCAGGGGGCGGTCGCTCTCCGCCAGGACCTGGCCGCCGTGCACGACGCGGAGGCTCCGCGCGCTCTGCTCGATGGTGATCGTGTGTCCTTCAGCCATACAGGGAAAGCGCTCGCGGGCCCCGAATCGTTCCCGCGTACGGTGAAGCCATGAACATCTGTGTCTTCCTCTCCGCCGCCGACCTCGACGACCGCTACACACGCCCCGCGCGGGAGTTCGCCGAACTCCTCGGAAAGGGCGGCCACACCCTCGTGTGGGGCGGTTCCGACGTCGGACTGATGAAGGTCGTCGCCGACGGGGTGCAGCAGGCGGGCGGACGGCTGGTGGGCGTCTCCGTGGACTTCCTGGCCGACAGGGCCCGCCCGGGCGCCGACGAGATGGTCGTCGCCCGTGACCTGGCCGAGCGCAAGGCGCTGCTCCTGGCGAAGGCCGACGCGGTGGTCGTCATGGTCGGCGGCACCGGCACCCTCGACGAGGCGACCGAGATCCTGGAGCTGAAGAAGCACGGGAAGACCGAGAAGCCGGTGGTCCTGCTGAACACGGCCGGCTTCTACGACGGCCTCAAGGAGCAGTTCCGGCGGATGGACACCGAGGGCTTCCTGCCGCGCCCCCTCACCGACCTGGTGTTCTTCGCCGAGGAGCCGGTGGGGGCACTGGCCTACCTGGAGGAGAGCGCCGGCATCCGCTGAGGTGTTCGCGGGCGGCGCGGGACCGGCACCCGCCGAGGTGCCGGGCAGGCGGTTCGGGACCGGCGCCCGGTGATGCGAGCATGGCGTCCATGGCTACACATGTGATCACCGGGGCCGGTTCCGGCATCGGCGCGGCCGTGGGCCGGCGGGTAGATCCGGGGGGGGGGGATATCGTGCGGCCACGCGGCGACCGCCGCCGGGGCCTAGAAATGGGCGCCCCGGTGCCCGGCGCGTC
>NZ_JBHYXD010000011.1:81769-97286 GCF_042751995.1 Streptomyces sp. NPDC059371
CTTTTCCCCGGGGGGGGGGGGGCGCCGGGGGGGGGGCCCCCCCCCCCCCCCCGCCCGGGGGGCCCCCCCCCCCCCCCCCCCCCCCCCCCCCACGCCGGCCGGGCGAAGGAATTGGCCGCCGCGTTCCCCGGCGCGAAGACCCTGGTCGGCGACCTCGCGGACCCCGACAAGCTCTCCTGGGCGTTCTCGCACCAGACGCTCCCCGGCGGCGTCGACTCCCTGCTGCACATCGCGGGCGTGGTCGACCTCGGCCCGGTCGGCGAACTGACCCCGAAGTCCTGGCGCCACCAGCTCAACGTCAACCTGATCGCCCCCGCCGAGCTCACCCGCCACTTCCTGCCCCAGCTCCGCCTCGCCCAGGGCCACGTGGTCTTCGTGAACTCCGGAGCCGGTCTGAACGCCCACGCCGACTGGTCCGCCTACGCCGCCTCCAAGCATGGCCTGAAGGCCCTCGCCGACTCCCTGCGCCACGAGGAGCACGCGGCCGGCGTCCGGGTGACCTCCGTCTACCCGGGGCGCACCGCCAGCCCCATGCAGGCCAAGGTCCACCAGCAGGAGGGCAAGGAGTACGACGCCTCGAAGTGGATCGACCCCGAGTCGGTGGCCACGACGATCCTGATGGCGCTCGATCTGCCCCGCGACGCCGAGGTCAACGACCTGACGGTGCGCCCGGGAGGCTGACCTCCGCGCGGGATTCCGTAGGCTTCCGGGGTGAGCGAAAACAGCGAGTTCAGGTTCGGTCCCGCCACCGGTGTCGGGTCCATGCCGGGCGGTGACGCGCGGGAGGCCGCGAAGACCGTCATCGGTTCCCTCGACGACTTCCCGTTCCTGGCCGAACTGCCCGCGCGCGGGCCCGGGGCGGACATGATCGGCCGGACCGCGGGGATGCTCGTCGAGCTGTACGCGCGCGTGGAGCCCAGCGGCTGGCGCTTCGGGGACCGGCCGGGCCGGGACACCAAGCGGGCCAGGTCGTGGCTGGGCGAGGACCTCGACGCCCTGGAGGAGTTCACCCAGGGCTACGAGGGGCCCCTCAAGGTGCAGGCCGTCGGTCCCTGGACGCTGGCCGCCTCCCTGGAGCTGAGGAACGGCGAGTCCGCCCTCTCCGACCCCGGCGCCTGCCGCGACCTCGCCGGCTCGCTCGCCGAGGGACTGCGCCTCCACCTCGAAGACGTACGCCGGCGGATTCCCGGTGCCCAGATCGTTCTGCAGCTCGACGAACCCTCCCTCGTCGCCGTGCTTCGCGGCCAGGTGCCGACCGCCAGCGGCTACCGCACCAACCGTGCCGTGGACCGCCAGGTCGCCGAGGCCAGGCTCCGGGACGTCATCGGGGTACACGGCGGCGGGCCCGTCGTGGTCCACTCCTGCGCGCCCGACGTCCCATTCGCCCTGTTGCGCCGGGCGGGCGTTTCGGCGATCTCCTTCGACTTCTCCCTCCTCACCGAACGTGACGACGACGCGATCGGGGAAGCGGTCGAGGGCGGTACCCGCCTGTTCGCCGGTGTCGTCCCCGGCGTGGACGTCCCGTTGTCGGACCCTGCCGGTAGCGTCATGGGTGTCAGGACGCTGTGGCGCAGGCTGGGGCTGCGGCCGGGTCTTCTCGCGGAGGCGGTCACGCTCACTCCGTCGTGCGGACTCGCGGGGGCCTCCCCCGACTTCGCGCGCAGGGCGCTGGCCCACTGCGTCCGGGCGGCGAGATCCCTCGCGGACAACCCAGAGTAACGGGAGGACACAACGGTGGCCGGCGAAAAGCACGCAGAGCCCACATCGGTACCCGCCGAGGCACGGGAGCGGCACGCGCAGCTCGCCGAGCAGGTCGAGGAGCACCGCTTCCGGTACTACGTGAAGGACGCCCCGGTCGTCAGCGACGCCGAGTTCGACACACTGCTGCGTTCCCTGGAGGCGCTGGAGGAGGAGTATTCCGAGCTGCGGACACCGGACTCGCCGACCCAGAAGGTCGCGGGCGCGTACGCCACGGAATTCACCTCCGTCCAGCACCGGCAGCGCATGCTGTCGCTCGACAACGCCTTCACCGACCTGGAACTGGCCGCGTGGGCCGAGCGCGTGGCCAAGGACGTGGGCGCCTCCGACCACCACTTCCTGTGCGAACTGAAGGTCGACGGCCTCGCCGTCAACCTCACGTACGAACGCGGCCGTCTCACGCGCGCGGCGACCCGCGGCGACGGCCGTACGGGCGAGGACATCACGCCCAACGTCCGTACGATCACGGAGATCCCGGACCGTCTGACCGGCGATCACGTCCCCGGCCTCGTGGAGATCCGCGGCGAGGTCTACTTCCCGATGGAGAAGTTCGAGGAGCTCAACGCCCGGCTGGTGGCGGCGGGCGACAAGCCCTTCGCCAACCCCCGCAACGCGGCGGCCGGTTCGCTGCGCCAGAAGGACCCGCGCGTCACCGCGAGTCGGCCGCTCCACATGGTCGTCCACGGCATCGGCGCCCTGGAGGGGTTCGAGGGCCTCGGCCGGCTCTCCGAGGCCTACGGCCTGCTGCACTCCTGGGGACTGCCGACCACGCGGTACGCCAAGGTGGTCGACGACCTGGACGGCGTAAGGGAGTTCATCGCGTACTACGGCGAGAACCGCCACTCCGTGGAGCACGAGATCGACGGGGTGGTCGTCAAGCTCGACGAGATCCCCCTCCAGGGCCGGCTCGGCTCCACCGCGCGCGCACCCCGCTGGGCGATCGCCTGGAAGTACGCGCCCGAGGAGGTCAACACCAAGCTCGTCAACATCCGTGTCGGCGTGGGCCGTACGGGCCGGGTCACGCCGTACGCGCAGGTCGAGCCGGTCACGGTCGCGGGCTCCGAGGTCGAGTTCGCCACCCTGCACAACCAGGCCGTGGTGAAGGCCAAGGGCGTCCTCATCGGGGACACGGTGGTGCTGCGCAAGGCCGGTGACGTCATCCCCGAGATCCTCGGACCGGTCGCCGACCTGCGCGACGGCAGCGAGCGGGAGTTCGTCATGCCGGCCGAGTGCCCCGAGTGCGGTACGGCGCTGCGGCCCATGAAGGAGGGCGATATCGACCTGCGCTGCCCCAACGGCCGTTCCTGCCCGGCCCAGTTGAGAGAGCGCGTCTCCTACCTCGCGGGCCGCGAGTGCCTGGACATCGACCACTTCGGCGACGTGGCCGCCGCGGCGCTGACCCGGCCGCTGGAGCCCGTCGCCCCGCCGCTCGTCGACGAGGGCGACCTCTTCGACCTCACCGTCGAGCAGCTGCTCCCGATCAAGGCGTACGTCCTGGACCAGGACAGCGGCCTGCCCAAGCGGGATCCCCATACCGGTGAGGAGAAGGTCGTCACGGTCTTCGCCAACCAGAAGGGCGAGCCGAAAAAGAACACGCTTGCCCTGCTGGAGAAGATCGCCGAGGCGAGGACCCGTCCGCTCGCCCGGTTCCTCAACGGGCTCTCGATCCGGCATGTGGGCCCGGTGGCCGCCGAGGCGCTGGCCCGCGCGTTCCGTTCCGTCGACCGCATCGAGCAGGCCACCGAGGAGGAACTCGCCGCGGTCGACGGGGTCGGCGGGATCATCGCGACCTCGGTCAAGGAATGGTTCGCCGAGGACTGGCATCGCGAGATCATCCGCAAGTGGAAGGCGGCCGGCGTCCGGCTGGAGGACGAGGGCGCGGGGGAGGACGAGGCGCCGCGACCGCTCGAAGGCCTCACGGTCGTGGTCACGGGCACGCTCGAACACCACACGCGGGACGGGGCGAAGGAGGAGCTGCAGAGCCGTGGAGCAAAGGTGACCGGCTCCGTCTCGAAGAAGACGTCCTTCGTCGTGGTGGGCGACAATCCCGGCTCGAAGTATGACAAAGCGATGCAGTTGAAGGTTCCGGTCCTGAACGAGGAGGGCTTCGCCGTCCTGTTGGAGCAAGGACCGGACGCGGCGGCGGAAGTCGCGCTTCCGATCGAGGAATAGGGGCTGAAGACCACCCGTTCGGCGCAAATCGTGGGTATCCGGGTGACCAGGTCGCATTCGGGCAACCGTCGACGACCGCTGCCCCTGGAAGCCTTCCGCGGCCTACTGTTGACGTGTGCGCCTGCCGTGCCCGGCCGCGGCCGGCGCATCCTCGACTCCGCGTGAGCCGGGGGAAGGGTTTTCCGACGCGGCACCGTTGGCGGCTGTCGCCGGCAACGGATCGTGTGGCGTCGGCACCGCCGGCAGTGAGAGGGACGGGAATGGAACCGACCGAGAGCGCCGCTCCCGACTCACGGCTGCGCCCGCGCCGGACGACCGGCGCGTGGCTGACCGGCCTGCGGACGGGACGGCAGTCGGAGCGCGCCGCCCGGAGCGGGTTCGGCGCCGCGCCGCTCCCCGTCCCCGTCGTCCCCAACGCCCTCACCGCCGACCCCGGCACCGGCCTGCCCGGCCAGGACCCCGAGCGCCATCTGTCCTGGCCGACGCTGCCCTCGGCGGTCATGGCGACGGCCGCGTTCGTCCTGGGCGCGGGCTTCTACCGGGCGTTCAGCGGTCATCACGCCCTCTTCCCGTGCGGCACCGTCGGCTGGGCGCTGGCCCTGCTGACCGGCGTCATCGTCGGTCACCTGGTCGCCCTCGGCCGGGCCCGCTGGTGGGGCGGCACCGGTTCCGGCGCCGCGCTCACCCTCGCGGTCCTGCTGCTGTACGGCTGGGTCCCGGCCGGCATGGTCAGCCTCACCGTCGTCGTCCTGGTCGGCACCGCCCGCCGCAACCGCTGGCGCCAAGGCGTCGTGCACGGCGCCGTCGACATCCTCGGCATCGGTGCCGGAGCCCTGGTCCTCGCGTCGTTCGGACGGTTCCCGAGCGTCGAGAATCCCTGGGCCCCCGACACCTGGACGTTCTACGCCGCACCGCAGGTCGTGCTGGTCGCCGGCGCCTATCTCGCCGTCACCCGCGCCCTGCTCTGGTACCTGAACACGCCGCGTGGGGGCCTGCCCACCGTCGCCCGTACGGCCCTGGTCAGACACGGGCTCGTCGCCGTGGCGCTGCTCGGCATCGCGCCGCTGATCTGTGTCGTCGCGATGGCCCAGCCGACGCTGCTGCCCCTGTTCTCGATCCCGCTGATCGCCCTCGACTCCACCCTGTGGATAGCCCGAGCCCGCGCCGAGGAGCAACTGCGCGACCCGCTGACCGGGCTGCCGAACCGTCAGTGGCTGCTGGAGCGCACCTGGACGGCCCTGGACGACGCCGAGCGCATCGGCGTGCGCTCCGCCCTCGTGCTCATCGACCTGGACCGCTTCCGTGCGGTGAACGACACGCTGGGGCACCTCGCCGGTGACCGGCTGCTCCTCCAGATAGCCGAGCGGCTGCGGCTGGCACTGCCGCGCGGGGCGGAGGCCGCGCGGCTCGGCGGTGACGAGTTCGCCGTGTTACTGCCGGTCGTGGACTCCACCACCTCGGCCACGCGGGTCGCCCGCAATCTGGTCGCCACCCTCGGCTCGCCGCTCGACCTGGACGGACTCACCCTCGTCCTGGAGGCCAGCGCCGGGCTCTCCGTCTTCCCCGACCACGCGCTCGACGCGGAGGGGCTGCTGCGTCTGGCCGACATCGCGATGTACCAGGCGAAGCGGGACCGTACGGGCGTCGAGGTGTACGAGTCCAAGCGGGACTCCAACACCCCCGACCGGCTGGGCCTGCTGGGCGATCTGCGCCGGGCCCTGGACACCGGTGACGTCGAACTGCACTACCAGCCCAAGGTCCGCTTCGACGGACAGGTGGCCGGGCTCGAGGCGCTGGTGCGCTGGGTGCATCCCGAGCGCGGCAAGGTGCCGCCGGACGAGTTCATCGCCATCGCCGAGTCGTCCGGGCTGATGCCGCACCTCACCGAGTACGTCCTGGAGACGGCCCTCGGGCAGGTCGCGCGCTGGCGGGCACAGGGGCTGTACGTGCCGGTCGCGGTGAACGTGTCGCCGCGCGACGTGCACACCCCGGGGTTCGCGGGCGCCGTCGCCGCCCGTCTCGCCCGGCACGGAGTTCCCGCGGGAGCGCTCCAACTGGAGATAACGGAGCATGTGCTCCTGGAGGACCCGCAGCGTGCCGCCGACACCCTCGCGGCGCTCACCGGGCACGGCGTGAAGATGTCGCTGGACGACTTCGGCACCGGGTACTCCTCCCTGGTCCATCTGCGCCGGCTGCCGGTCAGCGAGCTGAAGATCGACCGTTCGTTCGTCGCGCGGCTCGCCGTGGACGCCGAGGACGCCGAGATCGTGCGGTGCACCGTCGACCTCGCCCATTCGCTGGGGCTTCTCGTCGTGGCGGAGGGGGTCGAGGACGACGAGACGTGGGAGCGGTTGCGGGATCTGGGGTGTGACGCCGTCCAGGGGTGGCTCGTCGCCGCGGCGATGCCGCCCGAGGAGGCGACGGCGTGGCTGCTCGCCCGGGGGGCCCGGGGGTGGCAGCGGCCGCGGGCCGCCCTTCCCGCCGCCGAGTAGCAGCTCCGGCCCGGCCTGCGGCTGGGCGAGTGGCAGCTCCGGCCCGGCCTGCGGCCGGCTGTCTCCCACCCACGCACCACCCGTGCCACTCTCCCGACAGGCTCGGCCCCCTGGTGCCGCGTCCCGCCGCAGGCGTCGTGAGGCGGAGAGGGGCGATGACCGCGAACGCGGCACCCCATGCCCCTCCGGCACGACGGCCGCCGCCGACGCCTCCCGCACCCTTCCGAAGCGACGGACACCGACGGCGAGATGCCCCCACGGCAGAGCTCACCCGTCCGGAGGCAGTCACGGGTGGTGCGCGGGCGGGAGACACCCGGCCGGAGGCCGGGCAGTCGGACGGCCGATCGCCGCCGACGGCGCGACGGACGCCAACGGCGAGAGCTCCCACGGCAGAGCTCACCCGTCCGGAGGCAGTCACGGGTGGTGCGCGGGTGGGAGATGTCCGGCCGGAGGCCGGGGTGTCGGTCGGCGGATCGCCGCCGACGGCGGGACGGCCGAACGGGAGGGCTCGGCGTGCCGGGGAGCGGTGAACGGGTGGTGCGCGGGCGGGAGATGTCCGGCCGGAGGCCGGGGTCGTGGGTGTCCCACGGCAAACCCGGGCGCGGGCATCGGCCCGGGCCCCATAGGATTGGGCCAAACCACACACACTCACCCCAGAGGATCGCTGCATGCCTGGCATCACGCGCGAGGAGGTCGCCCACCTCGCACGGCTGGCGCGTCTGGAGCTGAAGGGCGAAGAGCTCGACCACTTCGCAGGCCAGCTCGACGACATCATCGGCGCGGTCGCCCGCGTCAGCGAGGTCGCCGACCAAGACGTACCGCCGACCTCTCATCCGCTGCCGCTGACGAACGTCATGCGCGTGGACGAGGTCCGTCCGTCGCTCACCCCCGAGCAGGCGCTCTCCGGCGCCCCGGCCCAGGAGCAGCAGCGTTTCAAGGTGCCGCAGATCCTGGGGGAGGACTAATCACCATGACGGACACCAACGTCAACATCATCAAGCTCACCGCGGCCGAGATCGCCGGGAAGATCGCGGCCGGCGAGCTCACCGCCGTCGAGGTCACCGAGGCCCACCTCGCCCGGATCGAGGCCGTCGACGAGAAGGTGCACGCCTTCCTGCACGTCGACCGCGAGGGCGCCCTCGCCCAGGCCCGTGCCGTGGACGCCAAGCGGGAGGCCGGCGAGAAGCTCGGCCCGCTCGCCGGCGTCCCGCTCGCGCTGAAGGACATCTTCACCACCGAGGGCATCCCGACCACCGTCGGCTCGAAGATCCTCGAAGGCTGGATCCCGCCGTACGACGCGACCCTCACCAAGCGGCTCAAGGCCGCCGACGTCGTCATCCTCGGCAAGACCAACATGGACGAGTTCGCCATGGGGTCCTCCACCGAGAACAGCGCGTACGGCCCGACCGGCAACCCCTGGGACCTCACCCGGATCCCCGGCGGCTCCGGCGGCGGCTCCTCCGCGGCCCTCGCCTCCTACCAGGCGCCCCTCGCCATCGGCACCGACACCGGCGGTTCCATCCGCCAGCCGGCCGCCGTCACCGGCACGGTCGGCGTCAAGCCCACGTACGGCGCGGTCTCCCGCTACGGCATGGTGGCGTTCTCCAGCTCCCTCGACCAGGGCGGGCCCTGCGCCCGTACGGTCCTGGACGCGGCCCTGCTCCACGAGGTCATCGCCGGGCACGACCCGCTCGACTCGACCTCCATCGACGCCCCGGTCCCGCCGGTCGTCGAGGCCGCCCGCAACGGCAGCGTCTCCGGCATGCGCGTCGGTGTCGTCAAGCAGTTCCGCGGCGAGGGCTACCAGGCCGGTGTCGTGCAGCGCTTCGACGAGGCCGTCGTCATGCTCAAGGAGCTCGGCGCCGAGATCGTCGAGCTGGACTGCCCGTCCTTCGACCTGGCGCTCTCCGCGTACTACCTGATCGCCCCGTCCGAGTGTTCGAGCAACCTCGCCCGCTTCGACGGCCTGCGCTACGGCCTGCGCGCGGGCGACGACGGCACGCGCTCCGCCGAGGACGTCACCGCCCTCACCCGCGAGGCCGGCTTCGGCCCCGAGGTCAAGCGCCGCGTCATGCTCGGCACGTACGCGCTCAGCTCCGGCTACTACGACGCGTACTACGGCAGCGCCCAGAAGGTCCGTACGCTCATCACCCGCGACTTCGAGAAGGCGTTCGAGCAGGTCGACGTGATCGTCTCGCCGACGACGCCCACCACCGCCTTCCCGATCGGCGAGCGCGCCGACGACCCGATGGCGATGTACCTCGCGGACCTGTGCACCATTCCGACCAACCTGGCCGGCAACTCCGCCATGTCGCTGCCCTGCGGTCTCGCCCCCGAGGACAACCTCCCGGTGGGTCTGCAGATCATCGCCCCGGCGCTGAAGGACGACCGTCTGTACAAGGTCGGAGCCGCCGTCGAGGCCGCCTTCGTGGAAAAGTGGGGCCACCCGCTGCTTGAGGAGGCTCCGTCGCTGTGAGCAAGGCAATGTCCAAGGCCAAGGGTTTCAAGAAGTCCAAGTCCGGCACGTATCTGTCCATCGCGGGCACGGCGTTCGGTGCCCTCGGTGTCGCGAAGCAGGTCAAGAGGGCCCGCAAGGAGAACGACACGCTGCGCCTCATCGACGCTGCCGTGTCCGCCGCCGCCATCGTCACCGGCCTCGCCATCCTCTACCGGGAGCTCAAGCGCCTGGGCGACGACGACGTCCTGCTGGGCTGAGAGGGAAGTTTTCACCGTGACCACCACGATCGACCTGGTGTCGTACGAGGACGCGCTCGCGTCGTACGACCCCGTCATGGGCCTCGAAGTCCATGTCGAACTCGGCACCAAGACGAAGATGTTCTGCGGCTGCTCGACCGAGCTGGGCGCCGAGCCCAACTCGCAGACGTGCCCGACCTGCCTCGGCATGCCCGGCGCCCTCCCGGTTGTCAACGCGACCGGAGTCGAGTCCGCCATCAAGATCGGCCTCGCGCTGCACTGCGAGATCGCCGAATGGTGCCGCTTCGCCCGGAAGAACTACTTCTATCCGGACATGCCGAAGAACTTCCAGACCTCGCAGTACGACGAGCCGATCGCCTTCAACGGCTATCTGGACGTCCAGCTCGAGGACGGCGAGGTCTTCCGTGTGGAGATCGAGCGCGCCCACATGGAGGAGGACACCGGTAAGTCGCTGCACGTCGGCGGTGCCACCGGCCGCATCCACGGCGCGTCCCACTCGCTGCTCGACTACAACCGGGCGGGCATCCCGCTCATCGAGATCGTCACCAAGCCGATCGAGGGCGCGGGCGAGCGTGCTCCCGAGGTCGCCAAGGCGTACGTCGCCGAGCTGCGCGAGCTCATCAAGGCGCTCGGTGTCTCCGAGGCCCGTATGGAGCAGGGCCAGATGCGCTGCGACGTGAACCTCTCGCTGCGCCCGCACGGCCGCGAGAAGTTCGGCACGCGCTCCGAGACGAAGAACGTCAACTCCCTGCGTTCCGTCGAGCGTGCCGCCCGCTTCGAGATCCAGCGCCACGCCGCGGTGCTGAACTCCGGCGGCACGATCATCCAGGAGACGCGCCACTTCCACGAGGACACCGGGTCCACGACCTCGGGCCGCGTGAAGGAGGAGGCGGAGGACTACCGGTACTTCCCGGAGCCGGACCTCGTGCCCGTCGCCCCGTCCCGGGAGTGGGTCGAGGAGCTGCGCGGCGGACTGCCCGAGCAGCCGCTGGCCCGCCGCAACCGGCTGCGCGAGGAGTGGGGCGTCAACGCCCACGACATGCAGTCGATGCTCAACGCCGGTGCCATCGACTCGATCGTCGCGACGATCGAGGCCGGTGCCGACTCCACCTCCGCCCGCAAGTGGTGGATGGGCGAGCTGGCCCGCAGCGCCAACGAGTCGGGCACGGCCCTGGAGGACCTGCCGATCACCCCGGCCCAGGTCGCCCGGGTGTCCGAGCTGGTCGCCGCCGGCGATCTGAACGACAAGCTGGCCCGTCAGGTCATCGAGGGCGTCCTCGCCGGCGAGGGCACCCCGGACGAGGTCGTCGACAAGCGCGGCCTGAAGGTCGTCTCGGACGAGGGCGCGCTGACCGCCGCCGTCGACGAGGCCGTCGCCGGGAACCCGGGCATCGCCGACAAGATCCGTGGCGGCAAGGTCCAGGCCGTCGGCGCGCTCGTCGGCGCGGTCATGAAGGCCACCCGCGGCCAGGCCGACGCCGCTCGCGTCAAGGAGCTCATCCTGGAGAAGCTGGGCGTCTCCGAAGGCTGAGATCCGGGTTTTCCCACATCCCAGGGGGTGCGCCGCGACCGGCGCACCCCCTGGGGTCTGTGTCGGCGTGCTCAAGTCAACGCGCTACGCTCCCGCGCCATGAGTGGAAGCACCGACTCCGAGACGCACGACGGCACGAGCGAGACGCACGACAGTACGAGCGAGACGCAGGACAGTACGAGCGAGACGCCCGACGGCACGACCGCGACGCCCGACAGCACGGGCGAGACGCACGACCGCACGCCCCAGGACCCCGACGGCCGCGAGGACCACGACCCCGCGGAGCCGGAGGACGAGGACCCGGACCCGGAGGACCTGGACCCCGAGGACGAGGACGAGGACGAGGACGAGGACGAGGATCCGGAGGCGCGCCGGGCGCGCTGGACCGCGATCGGCACCGGAGTCCTGCTGACCGTCGCCGGACTCGCCGCGTCGATGATGCGCACCGGCGGCTCGGGAAGCGCGCTCATACCCCTCTCCTACGCCTCGGGAGCCGTCCTGTGCGCCGGAGCGTCGGTGCTCGGGGCCAAGGGCCGCACCCGGCGGGCCCTGTGGCTGATGATCGCCGGAGTGATGGTCATGGCTGTGGGTGACCAGCTGGACTGAGCCGGGGCGGGCGGGGTGGCAGAGGCCGCACGCATGCCCTGTGACATCGGTCGCAGCCCTGTGAGTAAGCCCACGAATGCGACAAAGGATCATTTCAGACTGCAAGAGTGATGACGCATTAGTCATGTGTTCTTTGCGGGCGGTTCCCGATAAAGATCCACAAATCCCCCCAGGGAGCTCGCTCGTGGCAGCCCTTGCTCGGTGGTGCGTCCGGCATCGCCTCATCACCGTCCTCCTCTGGCTTCTGGCCTTCGGCGGTGTGACCGCGGCCGCGGCCGCGACGGGCTCCGCGTACTCCAACGACTACGAAGTCCCCGGCACCGAATCGGGCCGCGCGACGCAGCTCCTGAACAGCGGCTTCCCCGGGCACGGCGGTGACAGCGACACCGTCGTCTGGCACACCGGCTCGGGCACGGTCCGCTCCGCCGACGTCGAGCAGTCGATGACCCGGGCCCTGGACAAGATCGAGAAGCTCCCCGGAGTGGCCTCCGTCGACAGCCCGTACACGCACGAGGGATCGGGCCGGACGGGCGCGGACGGCGGGATCAGCCGGGACGGCCGGACGGCGTACGCGACCATCACCTTCGCCGACCGGGCCGAGAACCTCGACAAGGGCGAGGTCCGGGCCGTCGTCGACGCCGCCAAGGACGCCGAGGCCAAGGGGCTCGACGTCGAGCTGGGCGGCACCGCGATCTCCCTGACCAAGCCGTCCGGCGGACACACGGCCGAGATCGTCGGCGTGGCCGTCGCCGCCGTGGTCCTCTTCCTCGCCTTCGGCTCGCTCGCCGCCTCCATGCTGCCCATTGCCACCGCCCTGGTCGGCGTGGGCACGGCGTACTTCGGCATCGTGCTCCTCGGACACGCCATGACCGTGGCCGACTTCGCCCCCATGCTCGGCATGCTGGTGGGCCTCGGCGTCGGGATCGACTACGCGCTGTTCATCGTGACCAGACACCGGCGCGGCCTCAAACGCGGACTGCCGGTGGCCGAGGCGGCGCAGAACGCCGTGGCCACCACCGGACGCGCGGTCGTCTTCGCCGGCGCCACCGTCTGCATCGCCCTGCTGGGCATGCTCATCCTGCGGCTCAGCTTCCTCAACGGTGTGGCGATCGCCGCCTCCCTGACCGTCGTGCTCACCGTCGCGGCCTCCGTGACCCTGCTGCCCGCGCTGCTCTCCTTCATCGGTCCACGCGCGCTGAGCCGCCGCGAGCGGCGGCGGCTGGAGGAGCACGGGCCCGAGCCGGAGATGGCCACCGGGTTCGCCGCCCGCTGGTCCGCCTTCGTGGAACGCCACCCCAAGCTGCTCGGCGTCGTGGCCGTCGTCGTGATGGCCGTGCTCGCCCTCCCCACGTTCTCCCTCCACCTGGGCACGTCCGACCAGGGCAACGATCCGAGGACGACGACCACCCGGCAGGCGTACGACCTCGTCTCGGAGGGCTTCGGTCCCGGCGTGAACGGGCCCCTGACGCTCGTCACCAAGGTCGGCGGCGCCGAGGACCGGCTCGCCCTGGACAACCTGGACGCCACGCTGCGCACCACAGAGGGTGTCGCTTCGGCGACACCGGTGACGTACAACGGCGTCGGTGACACCGCCTTCCTCACCGTCGTCCCAAACTCCGCGCCGCAGTCCCAGAAGACCAGCGATCTCGTCGACCGGCTGCGCACCGACGTCCTGCCGCGCGCCGAGTCGGGCACCTCGCTCGACGTACAGGTCGGCGGTGTGACGGCGAGCTACGACGACTTCGCGGACGTCATCATCGGCAAGCTCCCGCTCTTCGTGGGTGTCGTGATCAGCCTCGGCTGTGTCCTGTTGCTGCTCGCGTTCCGTTCGATCGGCATCCCGCTCAAGGCCGCGGTCATGAACATCGCCGCCGTCGCCGCGGCCTTCGGAGTCGTCGTCGCGATCTTCCAGTGGGGCTGGGGGAGCGAGCTGCTCGGCCTCGGCCGCGCGGGCCCGATCGAGCCGTTCCTGCCAGTGATCATGGTGTCGGTGCTCTTCGGGCTGTCCATGGACTACCAGGTCTTCCTGGTGAGCCGGATGTACGAGGAGTGGCTGGAGACCGGTGACAACCGGCGTGCCGTACGCGTCGGCCTCGCCGAGACCAGCCGGGTGATCAACTCCGCCGCCGTCATCATGATCTCGGTCTTCCTCGCCTTCGTGCTCAGCGGCGACCGCGTGATCGCGATGTTCGGGATCGCCCTGGCCGCCGCCGTCGCCCTGGACGCCTTCGTCCTGCGCACGCTCCTCGTCCCCGCCCTCATGCACCTGCTCGGCGACGCCAACTGGTGGCTGCCCCGGGCGCTCGACAAGAGGCTGCCGCGCATCAGCATCGAGCCGCCCGAATGCCGGGCCGCGCATGAGAGGCTGGCCGAGGCCACGGACGCCGAGGCGGCGGACGTACTGGGCCACGCGGCGGCCGACGTCGAGGTGCTGGACCTCAAGGTGCCGGACACCGGGGTGCCCGACGCCGGGGTGCAGGACGTGACGACGAAGGAGCGGTGACGGGGTGTACGCGATATCCCTGGGCGACGACGGAGCGGAACTGCGGCCCCTGGAGACCTGGCACGCCGAGGAGTTCCTCGCGCACCTGGACCGCGGGCGCGAGTTCATCGGGCGGTTCATCCCCTTCGGGGCCCGTTCCACGGACGTGCCGTCCGCGCGGGCGCAGCTCCAGAGGTACGCGGACATGTGCTGCGCCGACACCGGGTCCCTGCACGGCCTGTGGCTGGACGGGAAGCTCGTGGGCGGTGTGCTCTTCCTGAACTTCGACGCGGCCCAGGGCAACTGCGAGGTCGGCTGCTGGCTGGAACCCGCCGCCTCCGGGCGCGGTCTGGTCACCCGCGCGATGCGGATCCTCATCGACTGGGCGGTCGAGGAGCGGGGGATCCACCGCGTCGAGTGGGTCGCCGCCGCGGGCAACGCCCCGAGCCTGAACGTGGCCCGGCGGCTCGGCCTGAGCCGGGACGGCGTGCTCCGTGAGAAGCACCCCCATCACGGGGTCCGGCACGACCTCGAGGTGTGGTCCGTGCTCGCCCCCGAGTGGCGTGCCGCACGCGCGGACGCCACCCCCGTGGATCATTAAGGAAGCTCTCAGACAGCGTCCGTACGGTGCCACGCATGGGAACCAAGACAGTTGACGAGACCGGGGCCGAGACCGGTACCGAGGCGGAGCGCGACGAGCGGACCGTGGACGTCACCAAGGCCGACGCGGCCGAGGCGTCCACGGGCGAAGGGACCGGGCCGGCGGCCGACGCCGAGGAGCGGGACGAGGACGTCGAAAAGCGGGACGAGGCCGACGCGGACGTCGCCGCCCTCGACGAGTCCGGGGCGGGACGGGACGGCGGTGTCGGCCAGGGTGCCGCCGCCGTGGTGTCCGCCGCACTCGGCGTGGTGTCGCTGACCGGGAGCTGGGTCTCCACCGTGGCGGCCGCCCGCGAGACCCTGATCGGCCAGCTCGAGACCTCGTCGACCGCGAGCGTGGCCACGCAGGTCAAGGAGGTCTACGGCGACGCCTGGGCGGCCACCGCGCTGGTCGGCGGCCTCTTCGCGCTGGTCGCGCTGATCGTCGGCGTCGTGGTGCTGGTCCGGCCCGCCTTCGGCGCCCCCGGCAGGCCGCAGGCCGCCTGGATCAAGTCCGTCGCCTGGGCGGGCGTCTCCCTCGGCGTCGTGGGCCTGGTGCTCGCGGTAGCCAAGTACTCCGACATCCTCCTCGGACTGCCCTCCACGAGCTGAGTCCCGCGACCCGGCACCACCGACGAACCGACACCTCAGAGGGGCCTTAGGGCCGGCACGGGAAACCGGCCGCCGTCCTAAGGCCCTTCGCGCTCCCAAGATGCGGAACTCTCCCGATGTGGCGCACCCCCCTGGGAGACGAAGGTTGAGGCATCGCGAACAAGCGAGACCGAAACCGACTCTTCACGAGGGGTACGAGATGTTCGAGTTCGAGCTCCAGCAGATCCGGTCCGAGGAAATGATCCGCAGGGCCCAGACCTACCGGCTCGCCAAGGAGGCCGCGAGCGGCCGCCGGGCCGCCCGCCGCGCCGCCCGGCGCTCCGCAGAGGGCGACACCGAACGGGCCCATAGCGACAGCCCCCGCAGGCACCGGTCGGCCCGCACCGCGTGAGCGGCGGGGCGCCCGTGGGGGGGCGGGGGCCCCCCCCGCGTGCGGGGGGTGTGGGCGGAGGCCGCGCCCCCGCGCGGCCGCGCGGCCCGCCCCGCCGCGGGCCGGGCGGGGTTCATCTA
>NZ_JBHYXD010000011.1:97296-116497 GCF_042751995.1 Streptomyces sp. NPDC059371
GCGGGTGGCCGGCGCCGCGCCACCGCCCGCACCAGGGGCTGAGCGGCACGGCCACCCGGCGGGCCCCGACCCGCACCCACCGTCCACGGGCCGTCCGGCGGGCGGGGCGCTGATCGCCGTCCCGGCGACCGGTGCCCCCCTGCCGGACCCCTGTGCCATGCTCGGGCCCGTGGAGACCAGGTCCGTCAGCCCGGTGTTCGTCGGACGCGCCGACGAACTGGGCGTGTTGAACGACGCGCTCGCCCGCGCCGCCGCCGGGGGAGAGCCACAGGCGTTCCTGCTCGGCGGCGAGGCCGGCGTCGGCAAGACCCGCTTCCTGGAGGAATTCTCCGGCGCCGCCACCCGCGAGGGCGCCGTCGTCGCCTCCGGCGGCTGCGTCGAGATCGGCGCCGACGGCCTTCCCTTCGCACCCTTCTCCACCGCCCTGCGCGCCCTGCGCCGCGCCCTGCCCGACGAACTCGCCGCCGCGGCCGCCGGACAGGAGGAGGAACTCGCCCGCCTCCTCCCCGAGCTCGCCCGGACGACCCCGGGACGGCAGTACGAGGAGGACGGCATGGCCCGCCTCTTCGAGCTCACCGCCCGCCTGCTGGAACGCGTCGCCGCGGACCGCACGGTCGTCGTCGTCCTCGAGGACCTGCACTGGGCCGACGCCTCCACCCGCCATCTGCTCGCCTACCTCTTCCGCACGCTGCGCAGCGGCCGCCTCGTCGTGATCGCCACCTACCGCGCCGACGACATCCACCGCCGCCATCCGCTGCGCCCCCTGCTCGCCGAACTGGACCGCCTCCGCACGGTCCGCCGCATCGAGCTGAGCCGCTTCAACCGGGCGGAGGTCGGCCGTCAGATCGCCGGAATCATCGCCCGCGAACCCGACACCGCCCAGGCCGACGAGATCTTCGCCCGCTCCGACGGCAACGCGTTCTTCGTCGAGGAACTCGCCGTCGCCGCCCGCGAAGGCTGTCGCACCGGACTCACCGACACCCTGCGCGACCTGCTCCTCGTCCGCGTCGAAGGGCTGCCGGAGAGCGCCCAGCGGGTCGCCCGGATCGTCGCCGAGGGCGGCAGCACCGTCGAGTACCCCCTGCTCGCCGCCGTGGCACGGCTCGCCGAGGACGACCTCATCGAAGCCCTGCGCGCCTGCGTCGGCGCCAACATCCTGATCGCCACGCCCGGCGGCGACGGCTACCGCTTCCGCCACTCCCTGGTCCGCGAGGCCGTCAGCGACGACCTGCTGCCCGGCGAGCGCTCCCGCTTCAACCGCCGCTACGCCGAGGCCCTGGAAGCCGACCCGGCGCTCGTACCGGCCGACGAACGCGTCACCCGGCTGGCCAGCTACTGGTACCACGCCCACGACGCCGCCAAGGCCCTGCCCGCCGTCCTCGACGCCTCGGTGGAGGCCCGTCGCCGGCACGCCCACTCCGAGCAACTGCGGCTCCTGGAACGGGCGATGGAACTGTGGGAGGCGGTCCCCGACACCGTACGGGCCGAACTGCGCCCCATCGACTACGTGGAGGCCTACCCCCCTCCGCTGCCCGACGGCCACGGAGAGTCGCCCGCCGGCACCGACTGCGCGACCACACCGCTGAGTTACCTGGACCTCATGGCCGAGGCCGCCGTGGCCGGCCGGCTGTGCGGGGAACGCGAACGCGCCCTGAAGACGACCAAAAGGGCGCTGCACCTCCTGGAGGACGAGGGCGACCCGCTGCGCGCCGCCTGGTTCTGGATCCAGCGCTCCCGGCTCGTACAGGCACAGGTCCGCGGCAACGGCTGGAAGGAACTCGCCGCCGCCCAGGACCTGGTGCGCGGTCTGCCGCCCTCCCAGGTGCACGCCGAGGTCCTGTCCATGGTCGCCGCCTGGTGCATGGTCCACCAACCGGGCCACGGCGCCCTCTCCGCGGCCGAACGCGCCGTGGAGTACGCGCACATGGTGGGCGCCCGGGACACCGAGCTGAACGCCCGGCTCACCCTCGGCGGCCTGATGGTCGACGCGGGGGAGACCGAGGCCGGGCTCGCGGAGATGTACCGGGTCAAGGAGCGGGCCAACCGCCAGGGAGCCGCGTACGTCGTGGGCCGTCTGCACATCAACCTGCCCTCCCACCTGGAATCGGTCGGCCGCTCCCGGGAGGCCGTCGCCGTCCTGCGCGAGGGCATAGAACTCGCTTGCCGGAACGGGCTGTTGGACACCCAGGCCTGGGTCTGGGGGAACCTCTCCGAATCGCTGTACGCGCTCGGCCGCTGGGACGAGGCCGCCGAGGCCGCCCGCAACGCCCTGGCCATCGGGCTCGGCGGCAAGGCGTCCGGGGTGGGCGCGTCCCGACTCGCGCCCGTGGCCCTGGCCCGCGGGGACCTCATCGAGGCGGGACGCCAACTGACCGCCGCCCGAGGGCACTTCGGCACCCATGACCCGATGCCCCAGCACTCCCTGCCGCTGCTGTGCACGACCATCGGCATCGCAACGGGCGAGGGCCGCTTCCTCGACGCCCGCACCGCCCTGGAGGAGGCCCTGGCCGCGGGCTTCCCGCCCGGCACCCAGCGCTACGCCTGGCCGCTCCTGCTGGCCGCCGTCACCGCGGAGGCCGACGCCCGCGGCCTGCCCGTCGCCGCCCCCGGTCGCGCCCCCGCCCTGGACCGCGTCCGCACGGCCGCGAGAACCCTGGCCACCGGAGCGCCCGTCTGGAGCGCCCACGCCGAATGGCTGCGCGCCGAACTCCGGCGGGCCGACGGCGCGAGCAGCCCCGGCCAGTGGTCCGAGGTGGTCGAGGCCGTCGAACCCCTGGAGCGCCCCTACGACCTCGCCCGGGTCCGGCTCCGTCTCGCCGAGGCCCTGCTGCTCACGGGCGCGGGCGACGACGAGCGCGGCCGCGCCGCGGAACTCCTGCGGCTGGCCGGCGCCGTCGCGGGGCACCTCGGGGCCCGTCCGCTCGCCGACGCCGTCGCGCTGCTCGCCCAGCGTGCCCGCATCACCCTGGAACACCCGCCCGAACCGTCGCGGACCGCTCCCGCCGACCCCGCGGCCGCGTTCGGCCTGACCAGCCGCGAGCGCGATGTCCTGCGTCTGGTCGCCGCCGGCCGCAGCAACCGCCAGATCGCCGAGGAACTCTTCATCTCCCCGAAGACGGCCAGCGTCCACGTCTCGAACATCCTGGCCAAGCTGGACGTCTCGGGACGGGGCGAGGCGGCCGCACTGGCCCACCGGCTGCGGCTCTTCCCGCCGGACGGCCCGGCCGCCCGAGCGGCCGGCTGAGGGGCCGGCTGAGGGGCGCGCCTACGGGGAATCCGGGCCGAGGGGCACCGCGGTCGCCCCCGGCCCGCCGTCCTACTTCACCTCCAGCTCCAGGAGCCGGTCGTCGCCCTTCACGGGGGTGCCGCGGCCGTCGGTCTCGCTCGTCGTCAGCCAGAGCCTGTCGCCGCCCGCGGAGACGACGGTGCGGAGGCGGCCGTACCTGCCCGTCAGGAAGGCCTCGGGCGCCGCGGACGCCTCGGTGCCGTTCAACGGGATGCGCCACAGGCGTTCGCCCTTGAGAGCCGCCATCCACAGGGACCCCTCGGCGTAGGCGATCCCGCTCGGGGAGGCCTCGTCGGTCTTCCACTGGACGATCGGATCGTGGTACGCCGAGTTGTGGCTGATCCCTTCCACCACCGGCCAGCCGTAGTTGTCGCCGGGCTTGATCTGGTTCAGCTCGTCCCAGGTGTCCTGGCCGAACTCCGAGGCCCACAGCCGCTGTTTGTCGTCCCAGGCGAGACCCTGGACGTTGCGGTGCCCGTACGAGTACACGACCGAGTCGGGGAACGGATTGCCCGGCGCGGGCTCGCCCTCCGGCGTCATGCGCAGGATCTTCCCGCCGAGCGACTTCTTGTCCTGGGCCAGGCCCCGGTCACCCGTCTCACCGGCGCCCGCGTAGAGCATCCGGTCCGGACCGAAGGCGATCCGGCCACCGTTGTGGATCACGCCCTTGGGGATGCCCTTGAAGATCGTGTCCGGCGCCCCGAGCTGCTCGCCGGACGGCTTGCGGTCGTCGTACAGCATGCGGACGATGCGGTTGTCGGAGGCCGTGGTCAGGTACGCGTAGATCATGTGGTCGGAGGCGAAGTCCGGCGAGAGCGCGATGCCGAGGAGGCCGCCCTCGCCGGCCGGGGCCACCCCCGCGACCTCGCCCAGCACTGTCTTCGCGCCGGTCTTCTCGTCGATCCGGGTGATCGTCCCCTTGTCCCGCGAGGACACCAGCAGACCGCCCCCGGCCAGCGGGGCGAGGCCCCAAGGGGTGTCGAGGCCCTCGGTGACGGTGCGCAGGACCCGCACCGAGCCCTTCGCGGGCGGCGTCGGCCCTGCGGTGGCGCTCGGGGCGGAGGACGCGTGGGACGCCCCGCCCCCGATGCCGGGCGACGTGCCCGAGCCGTCCGCTCCTCCCTCCTCACCGGAGGAGCAGCCGGCCGTCACCAGAAGCACGCTCGCGGCCAACACGACTGTCACTGCTCGAACTTGCACCATCAGGTTCCCTTCGACGCGGCGGTCCTCCTGTTCATACACCGCTCGCGTTCCCCGGGTTCCCGGTCCCGGCCGGGAGATCCGCGCCGGGCTCCGGAAGCGCCGCTCAGTCCCAGGATCCCAGCGCCCCCGGCAGCGCCGCCACCTCGGCGAGATCCTCCGCCGTCAGCCGCAGTCCGGCCGCCCCCGCGTTCTCCGCGACCCAGCGCTCCCGCTTGGCCCCCGGCACCGGGACGACGTGCGGACCCTGAGCCAGGACCCACGCCAGCGCCACCTGCGCGGGCGTGACGGGACGGGCGCCGCCCCCGTGCCGCCGCGCGACGCGTCTTAGACCGACGACGATGGGCTGGTTCGCGGCCATCATCTCCGCGGTGAAGCGCGGATGGCGGGCCCGCGCGTCGTCGGGCTCGAAGCCCTCGCCGGGGGTCAGCGTCCCGGTCAGGAAGCCGTTGCCGAGCGGCATCGCGGCGAGGAATCCGACCCCGCGCGCCGCACACCACGGCAGCAGCGCGTCCAGCGCCTCCGCCGACCACACCGACAGCTCGGCCTGCACGGTGCTCACCGGGAAGACCTGCTGCACCCGCTCCAGCAGGCGGATCGTTCCGTCGTGCGGCCGCGCCCCCGCCCAGCGGCCGGACCCGGCTCCCACCGCGCACAGCCCGAGCGAGCGGACCTTTCCGGCCGCGACGAGCTCGGCCATCGCGCCCCACGTCTCCTCGACCGGCACTTCCGGGTCCGCGCGGTGAAGCTGGTAGAGGTCGATCACATTTGTCTGCAGCCGGCGCAGCGACGCGTCGCACGCCCGTTTCACATAGCCGGGGCGGCCGTTGGCCACGAGGTGCTGGTCGCCCACCAGCAGGCCGACCTTGGTCGACACGAAGGCCTCGGCACGCCGTTCCTTCAGGACGCGTCCCACGAGCAGCTCATTGGTGAAGGGCCCGTACATGTCCGCCGTGTCGAGCAGCGTCGACCCCCGGTCCAGTGCCGCGTTCACCGCGCGCAGCGACTCCTCGCCACGCTGTTGTGACCCGGTGTAAGCCCAGCTCATCGGCATGCATCCGAGTCCGACCGCCCCCACACCGAGCGCCGCGGCCCCGATCGTTCTGCGCTCCACCTGGCCGTGCTCCTCCTTCTGCCGACCCCCAACCTAACCTCTGCGCGCATGGGCGCCTGGCATAACCTCCTGACCATGACTTCCGATGTCTGGCTCCCCTTCCACGCGGACGAGATCGACGGACTTCCCGAGGGCCTCAACTACCGTTTCTGGGACGGCGGCCAGGAGTTCCCCGCGGATCCCGCCGACTGCGTGTTCTACGTCGTGCCCTATATGAAGCCGCCCGCCGTCTCGCAGCGGCCGATGGCCGAAATGACGTCGGTGCGGGCCGTGCAGACCCTCTCCGCCGGCGTCGACCACGTCCTGCCGAACCTCAACTCCCTGCCGTCCGGCGTGGAGTTGTGCAACGCCCGCGGGGTGCACGAGGCGAGCACCGCCGAACTCGCGCTCGCCCTGATCCTCGCCTCGCTGCGCGGGATCCCCGACTTCGTGCGCGGCCAGGACAAGCAGGAGTGGCGCTCGGGCTTCCGTCCCGCACTGGCCGACAAGTCCGTTCTCATCGTGGGGTACGGGTCCATCGGGTCGGCCATCGAGGACAGGCTCGCGCCGTTCGAGCTCGCGCGGGTGGCGCGCGTCGCACGCTCCGCCCGTGCCACGGCGCGCGGTCCCGTGCGCCCCCTCACCGAACTGCCCTCCCTCCTCCCCGAGTCCGACGTCGTCATCCTGTCCACGCCCCTCACGGACAGCACCCGCGGACTGGCGGACGCCGGCTTCCTGTCCCGGATGAAGGACGGCGCGCTCCTGGTGAACATGGCCCGCGGACCCGTCGTCGACACGGACGCGCTGCTCGGCGAGCTGAAGAGCGGGCGCATCACCGCGGCCCTCGACGTCACCGACCCCGAACCGCTGCCCCCGGGCCACCCGCTGTGGCACGCGCCCGGCGTGCTCATCAGCCCCCATGTCGGGGGGCCGACCTCGGCGTTCTGGCCGCGCGCCAAACGGCTGCTCGCCGATCAGCTCACCCGCTTCGTGAACCGGGAGCCGTTGCGCAACGTGGTCCTTACCACCGGCACCTGAGCAGCGCCCTGTTCGCTCGCCGTCCGCCCCGGGCACTCTCCGCAGTTCCCCGAACGCGGGCAGTGCCGGCATAGTCCCTGGTCGTTACGGAGCGTAGAGGAACTATGTCCCTGAGTGACGAGACTGGTGTATCGTCCGGACAGGGGCTGCGCCGCGCACCGTTCGGCGCCGGGGACGGACTTTGAGACTGCGAGGGGGGCGACGGGCGATGCACGGCCTATGGACCAACGATCCGACGCGGCGGGGTCGCCGCCGACGACGACCCTGGCGCGCGGCCACGCACAGCCGCGGTCACGCAAGCCATCACCACCGCAGGCATCCGGGCCGCCGGAGGCACGGGCACCCGGCGTGCCGGGACCGGCGGGACCCACGGGTGCGGACCGGGTGGGCCCGGTGAGCTCCCCGGGAGCGCTGCTGATCCGTCGGACGGTGTTCGACGGTGGGACGGGCCTGTTCTCGCAACTCGCGCTGGCCCTGGTGTGCGCGGCCTACGCCGTCGGTTCCGCGCTCGGCTGGGGCTCCACGAGTCTCGCGCTGGTCATGGGCGACTTCGGGCTGAGCGTCGCCGCGGGTACCGCGGCGGTCTCCTGTTTCCTCTACGCACGCCACCGCCGCAGCCGCTTTCGACCCGCGTGGCTGCTGTTCGCGCTCTCCTCGGCGATGGCCTCGCTCGGCAACCTGGTCTGGGGGTGGTACGAGGTCGTCCTCGACCGCCCCGTGCCCACCCCGAGCTACGCCGATCTGTTCTTCCTCTGCTTCGCGCCGCCCGCCATCGTCGGACTGCTGGTGCTCGCCAAGCGGCCCGTCACCAGGGCGGGCTGGGTGTGTCTCGCGCTGGACGCCTGGCTCATCGGCGGATCGCTGCTCACCCTGTCCTGGAGTCTGGCGCTCGCCCAGGCCGCGCGGTTCGACGGGCCGAGCGTCGCGCACACCGCGCTGTCCCTCGCGTATCCGCTGCTGGACATCGCGCTGGTCAGCATGGTGCTCGCGCTGCACTTCAGGCGCTCGTCGGTGAACAGGTCGGCGGTGAACACGGCGATCGGGGCGCTCGCCCTGACCGTGATGTGCGACGCGCTGTTCACCTCGCCCCTCCTGCACAACAGTTACCACTCGGGCCAGCTCCTCGACGCGGGCTGGTTCGCCGGCTCGCTGCTCCTCGCCTACGCCCCCTGGGTCGTCACCCGGTACGGGCACGAGACCGGGGAACACTCCGGCCAGGAGCACACCACCGGCGAGGACGGCGTCGACATCGACGCGTACGGCCCGGAGTCGCGCGGACCCGAGCCCCGAGGCCCCGAGCCGAGCGGACCCGACCCGCGCGGACCCGACCCGCGCGGGCCGGACGAGCCGGGCTCGGAGGAGCACGCGCGCGTGGCGCACGAGGGCATCCCCGGACAGCGCAGGGAAGGGCAGCACGGGCCCCCGGGAAGCCGCGTCCCGGCCGGGACCCAGGGCACCCGTCCGGCGCCCGGACAAGGAGCCTCGCAGGAGCGGCCCGGGTCCCACGGCGGCCAGGGGCGGCACGAGGAGCCGGACCCCCGCCACGGGGGGCAGGGCGGACCCGCGCCCGCGGACCCCCAGGGCCCGGGCCGCTCCCCGGCGGCGCGTCCGATCACCGGATCACTGGCCGCCCTGACGCCCTATCTCGCCGCCGCCGTCTGCACGTTGGGGATCCTGTACAACATCCTCAACGGACGCAGGGTGGACCGCGTGGTGCTCGTCACCGCCGGTCTCGTCGTCCTCGCCCTCGTGGTGCGCCAGGGCATCATGCTGCTCGACAACATCACCCTCACCCAGGAACTGGCCCAGAAGGAGAACCACTTCCGTTCCCTGGTGCAGGGTTCGAGCGACGTCATCATGATCGCCGCGCCGAACGGCATCCTGAGATACGTCAGCCCGGCCGCCGCCGGGGTCTACGGCCGTGACGCCGAGGAACTGGTCGGCTCCGAACTCGCCTCGCTCATCCACCCCGAGGACCTCGGCTGCGTGGTCCACGAAGTACGGCGCTTCCTCGCGGCCAGCCATGCCGAGGAACCCACCACCCGGATCGAGTGCAGGTTCCGGTCCGGCGACGGCGGCTGGCTCAACGTGGAGTCCACCGTCAACCGGCACCACGGCGGCCTCATCTTCAACAGCCGTGATGTCACCGAACGCGTGCGGCTCCAGGCGCAGTTGCAGCACAACGCCGAGCACGACCCGCTCACCGACCTGCCCAACCGCGCGCTGTTCACCCGGCGCGTCCAGCAGGCCCTGTCCGGGCGCCGCTCCACCGACCGGGGCACCGCCGTCCTCTTCATCGACCTCGACGGCTTCAAGGCCGTCAACGACACCATCGGGCACCAGGCCGGCGACGAACTGCTCGTCCAGGCCGCCCGCAGACTCCAGGACTCCGTCCGGCACGGCGACACCGCCGCCCGGCTCGGCGGGGACGAGTTCGCGGCCCTGATCGTCGGTGACGGGGGCCGCGACCGGACCGCCCGTGAGCAGCAGGTACGGGAACTCGCCGACCGTCTGCGGATCAGGCTCTCCCAGCCCTACTGTATTGACGGCAACGATGTCCGGGTCGCCGCGTCCATCGGCGTCGGCTTCGCCGAGCCGGGCCTCGGAGCAGGTGAGCTGCTGCGCAACGCCGACCTCGCCATGTACCGCGCCAAGGCGGCCGGAAAGGGCCGTGTCGAGCTCTACGCGCCCCAGATGCAGCAGGACGTGGTCCGCAGGGCGGAGCTGGCGACCCGGCTGCGCTCCGCGTTGCAGGACGGCGAGTTCGCGCTGCTGCACCAGCCCGTGGTGTCGCTGGAGAACGGCCGGATCGCGTCGGTCACCGCACAGGCGCGCTGGCGTTCCTCCCAAGGGGTGCTCTTCACGCCCGCCGAGTTCCTGCGGGTCGCCGAGGACAGTGAGAGGACCGCCGAGCTCGGCCGCTGGATGCTCGACGAGGCCGTCGGGCAGGCCGCTGAGCGCACCGCCGCGGGCGTCGCCGTGCCGGTCACGGTCCGGATGACCGCCCGGCGTCTGGTGGACCGCTCGATGCCGCTGGGCTCCGTGGAGTCCCTGCTGACCCGGCACGGGCTCGCCTCGGGCGGTCTGATCGTCGAACTGTCCGACACCGATCCGAGGGTCCCCCTGGACGAGCTGGAGCGCCGGCTGAACGCGCTCCGGCGTCTCGGTGTGCGGATCGCCCTGGACGGCTTCGGGAGCGGCTACGCGGCGATCACGGCGCTGAGGAGGCTCCCCGTCGACGTCCTGCGGCTCGACAGGAGTCTGGTCGAGGGGGTCGTCGAGTCCGCCCGGCTGCACAAGATCACCAGCGGGCTGCTGCGGATCGCCGCCGATCTGGGACTCCAGTCCGTGGCCGACGGGGTGGATCTTCCGGAGCAGGTGGTCGCCCTGCGCGCGATGGGCTGCACCCATGGACAGGGCATGGCGTTCTCCGGGCCCCTGGACGAGTACCGGCTGCGCCGAGCACTCTCTTCCGGCCACTATCCGGTGCCCAACGGCCCCGCCGAGCCGGTCTTCGCCGGTGGGGGAGGCGCGGCGGTGTATACGGGTGGAGTGCCCGTCGTCCTCGGGGGCGGAACCGTCCTCCGCTCACATAATGAGACTCCCGTCCCACCTACTTGACAGTCGGTGCGTGCCGGGGGGAGGGTCAATGCCATGCGCACCCGAATTCTCGTACTTGGAAAGCGCGTCGGCTGAAGCTAGGTGGCCTCCGGAAAACTCCGGAACACCCAGCGACCGCACCCGGCGCGCTCCCCTCGCTTGCCTCACGGCACGAGGGGTTTTTTGTTGCACAGGCATCAGTCGTACACCCGCACAAAAGTCGCAAAAACCCTCAGCATCGAGAAGAGAATGCCGATGACCGAGCAGGCCACCGGGGCCCACCATCCGCAGCCGCGGCCCCGTTCCGGAGGACAGCAGTCCGCCCCCGAGCACGTCACGGGCGCGCAGTCCCTCATCCGCTCGCTCGAGGAGGTCGGGGCCGAGACCGTATTCGGCATTCCCGGCGGTGCGATCCTTCCGGCCTACGACCCGCTGATGGACTCCAAGCGGGTGCGGCACGTGCTCGTGCGCCACGAGCAGGGCGCCGGCCACGCAGCCACCGGCTACGCGCAGGCCACCGGCAAGGTCGGCGTCTGCATGGCGACCAGCGGCCCCGGCGCGACCAACCTGGTCACCCCGATCGCCGACGCGCACATGGACTCGGTGCCGCTCGTGGCGATCACCGGGCAGGTCGCGTCCAAGGCGATCGGCACGGACGCCTTCCAGGAGGCGGACATCGTCGGCATCACGATGCCGGTCACCAAGCACAACTTCCTGGTCACCAAGGCCGAGGACATCCCGCGGACGATCGCGGAGGCCTTCCACATCGCCTCCACCGGCCGGCCCGGCCCCGTCCTCGTCGACATCGCCAAGGACGCCCTCCAGGCCCGGACCACCTTCCAGTGGCCGCCCACCCAGGACCTGCCCGGCTACCGTCCGGTGACCAAGCCGCACGCCAAGCAGATCCGCGAGGCGGCCAGGCTGCTCAGCCAGGCCAAGCGGCCCGTGCTGTACGTCGGCGGCGGCGTCCTCAAGGCGCACGCCACCGCCGAGCTGAAGGTCCTCGCGGAACTCACCGGAGCGCCCGTCACCACCACCCTGATGGCGCTCGGCGCGTTCCCCGACAGCCACCATCTTCACGTGGGGATGCCGGGCATGCACGGTTCGGTCACCGCCGTCACCGCGCTGCAGAAGGCCGACCTGATCGTCGCCCTCGGAGCCCGCTTCGACGACCGCGTCACCGGCAAGCTGGACAGCTTCGCCCCGTTCGCCAAGATCGTCCACGCCGACATCGACCCGGCCGAGATCGGCAAGAACCGCGCCGCCGACGTGCCGATCGTCGGAGACGCCCGCGAGGTCATCGCCGACCTGGTCCAGGCGGTCCAGAAGGAGCACAGCGAGGGGAACACCGGCGACTACACCGCCTGGTGGAGCGACCTCAACCGCTGGCGCGAGACCTACCCGCTCGGCTACGAGCAGCCCGACAACGGCTCGCTCTCCCCGCAGCAGGTCATCGAGCGCATCGGACAGCTCGCCCCGGAGGGCACGATCTTCGCGGCGGGCGTCGGCCAGCACCAGATGTGGGCCGCGCACTACATCCAGTACGAGCAGCCCTCCACCTGGCTGAACTCCGGCGGCGCCGGAACGATGGGCTACGCGGTCCCGGCCGCGATGGGAGCCAAGGCCGGACAGCCGGACCGTACGGTCTGGGCGGTCGACGGCGACGGCTGCTTCCAGATGACCAACCAGGAACTCACCACCTGCGCCCTGAACAACATCCCGATCAAGGTCGCCATCATCAACAACGGCGCCCTCGGGATGGTCCGCCAGTGGCAGACCCTCTTCTACAACCAGCGCTACTCCAACACCGTGCTGCACAGCGGCCCGGACGCGGACGGCAAGCAGCCGAGCGCCGGCACCCGGATCCCCGACTTCGTCAAGCTGTCGGAGGCGATGGGCTGTCACGCCATCCGCTGCGAGTCCCCGGACGACCTCGACAAGGTGATCGAGGAGGCGAATTCGATCAACGACCGCCCGGTCGTGGTCGACTTCATCGTCCACGAGGACGCGATGGTGTGGCCGATGGTCGCCGCCGGCACCTCCAACGACGAGGTCATGTTCGCCCGGGACGTCCGCCCCGACTTCGGCGACAACGAAGACGACTGAGAGAGAGCCGAGTCAGACCCATGAGCAAGCACACCCTCTCCGTCCTCGTCGAGAACAAGCCCGGTGTCCTCGCCCGGATCACCGCCCTGTTCTCCCGGCGCGGCTTCAACATCGACTCCCTCGCCGTCGGTGTCACCGAGCACCCCGAGATCTCCCGCATCACCATCGTGGTGAACGTGATCGAGGCACTGCCCCTCGAACAGGTCACCAAGCAGCTCAACAAGCTCGTCAACGTCCTGAAGATCGTCGAACTGGAACCCGGTTCGGCCGTTCAGCGGGAACTCGTTCTGGTGAAGGTGCGCGCCGACAACGAGACGCGCTCCCAGATCGTCGAGATCGTTCAGCTGTTCCGTGCCAAGACCGTCGACGTCTCCCCGGAGGCCGTCACCATCGAGGCCACCGGCGGCGCCGACAAGCTGGAGGCCATGCTCAAGATGCTGGAGCCGTTCGGCATCAAGGAGCTCGTCCAGTCCGGCACGATCGCGATCGGACGCGGGGCGCGTTCGATCACCGACCGGTCGCTGCGCGCACTGGACCGGTCGGCCTAGGCCAGGAAACACCGGCCGTACGGGCGGACCGCCCACCCGGTCCGCCCGTATACCGAGACCCGAGAACTTCACTTCCCCCGCCCGCCGTACGGTGGGACGCAACACCGGAAATACCGGAAAACAAGGAGAACCCCAGTGGCCGAGCTGTTCTACGACGACGACGCCGACCTGTCCATCATCCAGGGCCGCAAGGTCGCGGTCATCGGCTACGGCAGCCAGGGTCACGCCCACGCGCTGTCGCTGCGCGACTCGGGTGTCGACGTCCGGGTCGGTCTGCACGAGGGCTCCAAGTCCAAGGCGAAGGCCGAGGAGCAGGGCCTGCGCGTGGTGACCCCGTCGGAGGCCGCCGCCGAGGCCGACGTCATCATGATCCTGGTGCCGGACCCGATCCAGGCCCAGGTCTACGAGGAGTCCATCAAGGGCAACCTCAACGACGGCGACGCGCTGTTCTTCGGCCACGGCCTGAACATCCGCTTCGACTTCATCAAGCCCCCGGCCGGCATCGACGTGTGCATGGTCGCCCCCAAGGGCCCGGGCCACCTGGTGCGCCGCCAGTACGAGGAGGGCCGCGGCGTTCCGTGTATCGCGGCCGTCGAGCAGGACGCGACCGGCAACGCCTTCGCCCTCACCCTCTCGTACGCCAAGGCCATCGGCGGCACCCGCGCCGGCGTCATCAAGACGACCTTCACCGAGGAGACCGAGACCGACCTGTTCGGTGAGCAGGCCGTCCTCTGCGGTGGCACCGCCGCCCTGGTCAAGGCCGGCTTCGAGACGCTGACCGAGGCCGGCTACCAGCCGGAGATCGCGTACTTCGAGTGCCTCCACGAGCTGAAGCTCATCGTCGACCTCATGTACGAGGGCGGCCTGGAGAAGATGCGCTGGTCCGTCTCCGAGACCGCCGAGTGGGGCGACTACATCACCGGCCCGCGCATCATCACGGACGCCACCAAGGCCGAGATGAAGCAGGTCCTCGCCGAGATCCAGGACGGCACGTTCGCCCGTAACTGGATGGACGAGTACCACTCGGGCCTGAAGAAGTACAACGAGTACAAGACCCAGGACGAGAACCACCTCCTGGAGACCACCGGCAAGGAGCTGCGCAAGCTCATGTCGTGGGTCAACGACGACGAGGCGTAAGCCTGGGGAAGGGGCCGGAGCGGCATGCTCCGGCCCCTTCGTCGAACCCCGGGTAACGCCCGTGGTCACGGTGTTGGACATCCCGTCCAGCCACGGACGGGTGATCCTTCCGCGGAGGCGCAGGACGACCTCCGCGGCGCCACTACACTGCACAGCAACAACGCGTCAGGCCCACAGCGTCGTGCGTCTTCCACGCGGCTCGAGCGACCCCACAAGAAGTGCAGGCACACCCCGGGGCCGCTGCAAACCCTCCACCGCCTGCGGCCGTCGGGACGGCCGTCCGCATTGGACTTGTGAGGACTCACGTGAGCTCGAAACCTGTCGTACTCATCGCTGAAGAGCTGTCGCCCGCGACCGTAGACGCCCTGGGCCCGGACTTCGAGATCCGGCACTGCAACGGCGCGGACCGTGCCGAACTGCTGCCCGCCATCGCCGACGTCGACGCCATCCTGATCCGCTCGGCCACCAAGGTCGACGCCGAGGCCGTCGCCGCCGCCAAGAAGCTGAAGGTCGTCGCACGAGCCGGCGTCGGCCTGGACAACGTCGACGTCTCCGCCTCCACCAAGGCCGGCGTGATGGTCGTCAACGCCCCCACCTCCAACATCGTGACCGCGGCCGAGCTGGCCTGCGGTCTCCTCCTCGCCACCGCGCGCCACATCCCGCAGGCCAACACGGCGCTGAAGAACGGCGAGTGGAAGCGCAGCAAGTACACCGGTGTCGAGCTCGCCGAGAAGACCCTCGGCGTCGTCGGCCTCGGCCGCATCGGCGCGCTCGTCGCGCAGCGCATGTCCGCCTTCGGCATGAAGGTCGTCGCCTACGACCCCTACATCCAGCCCGCGCGGGCCGCGCAGATGGGCGTGAAGATCCTCACCCTCGACGAGCTGCTCGAGGTCGCGGACTTCATCACGGTGCACCTGCCGAAGACCCCCGAGACCCTCGGTCTCATCGGCGACGAGGCCCTGCACAAGGTCAAGCCGACCGTGCGCATCGTCAACGCCGCGCGCGGTGGGATCGTCGACGAGGAGGCGCTGTACTCGGCGCTCAAGGAGGGCCGCGTCGCCGGCGCCGGCCTCGACGTGTACGCGAAGGAGCCCTGCACGGACTCCCCGCTGTTCGAGCTCGACGAGGTCGTCTGCACCCCGCACCTCGGCGCCTCCACGGACGAGGCCCAGGAGAAGGCCGGTATCTCCGTCGCCCGCTCGGTGCGCCTCGCTCTCGCCGGTGAGCTCGTCCCGGACGCGGTCAACGTCCAGGGCGGCGTCATCGCCGAGGACGTCAAGCCCGGTCTGCCGCTCGCCGAGAAGCTCGGCCGCATCTTCACCGCGCTCGCGGGCGAGGTCGCGGTCCGCCTCGACGTCGAGGTGTACGGCGAGATCACCCAGCACGACGTCAAGGTGCTCGAACTCTCCGCGCTCAAGGGCGTGTTCGAGGACGTCGTCGACGAGACCGTGTCGTACGTCAACGCCCCGCTGTTCGCGCAGGAGCGCGGTGTCGAGGTCCGGCTGACCACGAGCTCCGAGTCCCCGGACCACCGCAACGTGGTCACCGTGCGCGGCACGCTCAGCGACGGCCAGGAGGTCGCGGTCTCCGGCACGCTGGCCGGCCCGAAGCACCTCCAGAAGATCGTCGCCGTCGGTGAGTACGACGTGGACCTCGCGCTCGCCGACCACATGCTCGTCCTTCGCTACGAGGACCGTCCCGGTGTCGTCGGCACCGTCGGCCGCATCCTCGGCGAGTCCGGTATCAACATCGCCGGCATGCAGGTCGCCCGCGCGGACGTCGGTGGCGAGGCCCTCGCGGTCCTCACCGTCGACGACACCGTGCCGCCGACCGTTCTCACCGAGCTCTCCGAGGAGATCGGCGCGACGTCGGCGCGGTCGGTCAACCTGGTCTGAGGCCGGTTCGAGACGGCTCGCCCCCTGTGAGCGAGGGCCGGGACACCTTACGGGTGTCCCGGCCCTCGGCCGTTGCGGACGTTCACGCGGACGGTGTCGTCTCCGGCTCGATCAGTCCCTCGCGGTAGGCGATGGCCACGGCCTCGGTGCGGCTCGCGGCACCCAGCTTGGCGAGGATGTTGGAGACGTGGACGCTCGCCGTCTTGCCGCTGATGAACAGCTCCTCGCCGATCTGGCGGTTGGTGCGCCCGCGGCCGAGCAGCCGCAGCACATCGCTCTCCCGGGCGGTCAGCGCGGCGATGCGTTCCCCGGCGGCCGGTGACTCGGCGAGGCGGCCGCGCCGCACGAGCGTGTCCAGGGCCTCGCGCAGCGGCTCCGCGCCGAGGTGTACGGCGGTGTCGTGGGCGGCGCGGGCCTGTTCGCCGGCCTCCTCCCGGCGGCCCGCCGCGAGAAGGGCCTCCGCGAGCCGCCGTCTGCTCCTGGCCAGCTCGTAGGGATCGCCGTAGCCGAAGGCCGTGACCGCCCGTTCCCAGGCCGCCACGTCCGGACCGGTGCGGGCCCGCAGCCACTCCGCCTCGGCACGGGCGGTCCAGGCCCGGCCCTCTGGCCCCTGCTCGGCGCCCTTGCCGCCGCGGGCCACCGCGGTCCTCGCCAGCTCCACCAGCTCGGTCGCGGTGTCCGCCCAGCGGTCGCCGCCGGCCGTGTCGCCGTCGCGGCGCGCCTTCTCCGCCGCGTCCGCGACCGCCGACAGCGCGAGCGCCGCGAGCCGCACCACGACGGGCGGCGGACCGCTGCCGGTGACGTCCGTGAGCGCCTCGGCCGCGGTGCGCAGCCGCCGTACGGCTTCCTCCGCGTCGCCGCCGAGGGCCGCCGCGTCGGTCAGGACGATGCTCGCGACGAGCGTCGACATCCAGTCGAAGGGCCGGTCGAGCAGGGCGCGGGCTCCGGCGACGGCCGCCTCGTGCGCGCCGCGGGCGAGGGCGACGTACAGGGCGGGGCCGGAAGCGAACCCGGCCGCCGCCGGGAGCAGTTCGGCGTCCTCGGCGGCCGCTCGCGCGCACGCGTCCCAGCGGCCCAGTGTGTAGAGCACGAGCGACTGGAGGTAGCGCAGTTCCAGGGCGTACGGCGAGGGGAGGAGACCGGCGCGGCGGGCGCGGTCCACGCCGTCGCCGAGCCAGGTCAGACACTCCTCCAGGTCACCGGATTCGTAGCATCCGATGGCCAGGTTGAACAGCGCCCGCATCTCCACCGGGAAGTTCCCTGCGCCGTGGGCCAGTTCACGTGCCCGGCGCAGGCGTTCGCGGCCCTTCGGGGTGCGCCGGTTGTCCGCCTCCATGCCGACCAGGGAGATCGTCAGGTCGGCCTGGGCGTCGGCCAGCCGGAGCTGTTCGGCGGTGGCGAGCGCCTGCCGGGCGACCCGCTCGGCGTCCTCGTCCCGCCCCACCAGACGGGCCGCCATGACATGGGTGGCCGCCGCCCACACCCAGGTGTACGAGGGCGGTTCGGCCGGGATCAGGGCGAGCGCCTCGCTGCTGTACGTGAACGCGTCCTTCAGGCTGTCGATCCGCATCAGGTTGCCCGCGAGCGTGTACCGGACCCGGGCGGCGAGCTCGGAGTCGGCGTCGGAGCCGGCCCTGGCGAGCGCGTCACGGGTGAGGTGGACCGCGCGATGCATCTCCCCGGCGCTGGCGGCGGCGGCCGCGGCGCGCAGGGTGAGGGTGACGGGACCGGCGCCCCCGGGGCGGGCGCCGGCGTCCACCGCGGGCCACAGTTCGAGGGCGGTCTCCAGGTGGCGCAGCTCCTCGGCGGGCGCGCCGACGCGCTGGGCGTGATCGGCGGCTTCGAGGGAGGCGGTGAGCGCGTCGGCCAGGTCGTGGCTCTCGCGCGAGTGGTGGGCGCGCTCCGCCGCGTTCTTCGCCGAACGGGCGGGTCCCGCGAGGAGTCCGGCGAACCGGCTGTGCAGCCGCACCCGTTCGCCGGGCAGCAGGTCCGCGTACACGGCCTCGCGGGTGAGCGCGTGGCGGAACGAGTACGTCGCGTCGCTCCCGGGCACCAGGAGCTGGTGTCCGACGGCCTCGCGCAGCGCCGACTCCAGTTCGTCCTCCGGGAGTTGTACGGCGTCACGCAGCAGTTCGTGCTCTACGCGGCGCCCCGCGACGGCCGCCGTGCGCAGCACCTGCTGGGCGGTGTCGGAGAGTTGCTCGATGCGGATGAGGAGGACGTCGGCGAGTCCGCTGGGCATGGCGGGGGAGACGGGGGAGTCGTCGCCGGGCAGCGCGGCGAGCAGTTCCTCGGCGTAGAAGGCGTTGCCCTCGGCGCGCTCGACGATGCTGTGGACCGTGGTGTCGGAGACCGGGCCGGTGCGCAGCGCGCGCACGAGCCGGGCCACGTCGGCGTCGGCCATGGGCCGCAGCTCCAGCCGGTCGACGGCCGGCAGCCGGATCAGCTCGGCGAGCAGGGGGCGCAGCGGGTGGCGGCG
Source organism: Streptomyces sp. NPDC059371 (assembly GCF_042751995.1). Classification (NCBI taxonomy): domain Bacteria; kingdom Bacillati; phylum Actinomycetota; class Actinomycetes; order Kitasatosporales; family Streptomycetaceae; genus Streptomyces; species Streptomyces sp. NPDC059371. The sequence goes on from NZ_JBHYXD010000011.1 coordinate 115,679, forward strand.
GTGCAGGTCGTCCGCGCGGTACGAGGCGAAGACCGCGAGGCGCCGGGCCGGACCCCCGGCCGGGGGCCGCTGGAGTACGCCCCGGCTGAGCAGGAAGCGCAGCAGGTCGCGGGAGGACTGGTCCGCCCAGTGGAGGTCCTCGATGATCAGCAGGAGCGGGGTGATGTCGGCCAGGTCGGCGAGGAGACCCGCGACGGCCTCGAAGAGCCGGAGCCGGCCGCCGGGGTCGGACGCGCCGCCGGGCTCCGGGCCGGAGCCGGTCAGCCGGTCCACCGCCGGGTGGGCCGCGAACGCCGGGGCGAGGCGCTCGTCGGCGGCGGCCGCGCCCAGGATCTCCGTGAACGGGAGGTACGGCAGGCCCACGTCGCCGAGGTCCACGCAGTGGCCGATGAGGACCGTCGTCCCGGCGGCGGTCGCGTGCGCCGCGGCCTCCGTGAGCGTGCGGGTCTTGCCGACGCCGGCGTCGCCGGCCACCAGGACCGCGCGCGGCTCGCCGCCCCCGGCTCGCTCCAGCACGCCGGTGAGCCGGGCGAGTTCGTCACCCCGGCCGATGAACGGCGTACCGAAAGTCTGTGTCACAGGCCCATCCTGGCACGGCCCGCCGACAACTCCCCGGCGTCGCCGCCCTGATCGGGAACGGGGACCGGGAGCCGTCCGGACCGTGCGGGTGCCGTCATGCCGGTGCCGGGGGGGGCGGGGGGGGGCGAGGGGTGCCCCCGCGGGGCGGGGGGGGGCCGGGGGGGGGGGGGGGGGGCGCGGCGGCGGGGGGGGGGGGGCGCGGGCGCGTTGGGGGTGTTGTGGGGGGGCGCCCGCGCCCCG
>NZ_JBHYXD010000011.1:116507-120459 GCF_042751995.1 Streptomyces sp. NPDC059371
CCGGGGCCGGGGGCGGCGGGGGGCGGGGGGGGGCGCGTGCGGGGGGGGGCGGGGGGGGGGGGGTTGGCCGGCGCCCCCGGGCGGGGGCGTTACAGGGCGGGGTCCGCCCGGTGGGGTGTTTCAGGGCGGGGTCCGCCCGGTGGACGGGCGTGCGTGGCCGTCGTTCGCCCGGTGGGGCGGGCGTCCGGGGCGAGGTCCGCCCGGTGGAGGGTTCAGGCGGGTGTCAGGCCGCGTCCCCGGGGGGGGGGCGGCGCGGGCCCCCCCGGGGGGGGAGCGCGCGCGGGGGGGCGCGCGCGCGCGCGCCCACCCACCCCCGCGCGCGAGGTCCGCCGGGTTGAGGTTTCAGGGTGGTGTGAGGCCGGTTCCCTGGTCGGTCGCCGCCGGCTCCAGCGGCTTGCCGGTCCCGGCGCCGGGGCCGTCGCCGTCCTCGCGCACCGCCACCTTGCGCAGGCTCGCCGCGGCGAGGGCGGCGGCGCCCAGCAGCAGGACCGCCCCCGCGACGGCCGCCGCCTGCATGCCGTGCGTGAAGGCGTCCCGTGCCGCGCCGGCCAGTGCCTGTCCGGCGTCGCCGGGCAGCCGTCCGGCCACGGCGAGCGCGCCGCCGAGCGTCTCGTGGGCCGCGGCCGGGGCGCCGGCCGGGATGTCGTGGCGGTAGACCGCCGTGCCGATGGAGCCCAGGACCGCCATGCCGAGGGCGCCGCCGAACTCGGCGCCGGTCTCCAGCAGGGAGGAGGCGGAGCCGGCGTTGCCGACGGGCACGGTGCCGAGGGCCAGGTCCATCATCTGCGACATCACGGTGACGATCCCGGAGGCCAGGACACCCGCCCCGGCCAGCACGAGCCACAGGGAGTCGGTGCCGGCGAGGGCCAGCAGGCCGTAGCCGCAGGCGGCGACGACGAAGCCGCCGGAGACGACGTGGGCGCGGTGGACGCCCTTCTGCACGAGCTGCGCGGAGACCGGCGCGGCCACGCCGACCAGGACGGTGGGGAGCAGAGCCCACAGCGCGGCGGCCATGGAGCTCTTGCCGAGCACCGACTGGAGGTACTGCGTGGTGAAGTACGCCGAGCCCATCATGCCGAAGGACGAGATCAGGTTGAGGACGACGGCGGGCGCGAAGCCGCGGCCGCGGAACAGGGCGGGGGAGATCAGCGGCGACTTCGCGGTGCGCTGGCGGTGCACGAACAGGGCGGCGAAGACCAGGCCGACGAGGACCGAGACGACGTACTCGGTCTTCCAGCCCTCGGACGGGATCTCCTTGACGCCGTAGATCACCGGCAGCACGGCGGCCATCGAGAGCGGAACGCTCGGCAGGTCGAAGCGGCCGGGCTCGGGGTTCCTGGACTCGGGCAGCAGGAACGGGCCGAGGACCAGCAGCAGCGCCATCGCGGGCAGGTTGACCAGGAAGACCGAGCCCCACCAGAAGTACTGGACGAGGATTCCGCTCATCACCGAACCGAGAGCGATGCCGCCGGTCATGACACCGGACCACAGGCCGATCGCCTTCGCGCGCTGTCCGGGGTCGGTGAACATCGTCCGGATGATCGCCATCGTCGACGGCATCAGGGTCGCGCCGCCCACGCCGAGGACCGCGCGGGCCGCGATCAGCATCTCGGCGCTGTTCGCGTAGGCGGCCAGCACCGAGGCGGTGCCGAAGGCGGCGGCGCCGAACAGGAGCAGCTTGCGGCGCCCGATGCGGTCGCCGAGGGAGCCCATCGTCATCAGCAGTCCGGCGAGCACGAACGCGTAGATGTCGAAGATCCAGAGCTGCTGGGTGCCGCTCGGCTCCAGGTCCGCGCTGATCGCGGGGATCGCGAAGTAGAGGACGGAGACGTCCATCGAGACCAGGAGCAGCGGAAGCATCAGGACGCCGAGGGCCGTCCATTCGCGGCGGCCGGCCAGGGCGTCGGGGGCGCCGGAGGCGGGAGTCGTGCTCGTCGGGTTCGTCATGACAGGGACTGTACGGACGTATTAAACGCTTGTCTAGTACGGGTGTGTAATACGGGTGTATCAAACGGTTGTCCTTGACGGGCGTATGGGACGGTTGTCTGAATCGGGGGTACGCTGGCCGGCATGGGACACCGTGAGGATCTGCTCGAAGGCGCCAAGCGCTGCCTGCTGGAGAAGGGCTTCGCGCGCACCACGGCGCGCGACATCGTCAAGGAGTCGGGGACGAACCTGGCGTCCATCGGCTACCACTACGGATCGAAGGACGCGCTCCTCGCGCAGGCCTACGTCGCGCTGGTGGAGGAGATGCCCTTCGACGGCGACGGGGTGACCGGGATCAGCGGTGCGCCCGGCTCGCTGGAGCGGTTCCGCGAGGTGTGGTCGAACATCGTCGGCACCATGCGCGAGCCCGGATCGCTGTGGCGGCTCAGCATGGAGGTCATGACGATCGAACTGCCCGAGGTGCGCGACCATCTGGCCCGCGCCCAGCGGGAGGGCGGGCGGGGCCTGGTCGCGATCCTCATGGGCGTGCCCGAGGAGGAGGTGACCGACGAGTCCGCGGACACGCTGGGCCGCTTCTACCTGACCCTGCTGACGGGCCTCATCGCGCAGTGGACCTTCGACCCGAAGACCGCCCCCGACGGGGACGCCCTGACCGAGGGGCTGCGACAGGTGATCGAAGGGGTGCGCGCGGCGGGGTGACGGGGGAGGCCCCTCGCCTGTCACGGGAGGACCGCCGCCGCCCGCCGCCCGCCCCCGCCGCCCGTCGCCCGGTGACGCCCTCGTACCCGGCCGGCCGTGACCCGCTCTCGCTCATTCCTGACGGGCGGGGGTACGCAGGTCCCGGAGGGCCGGGACCAGCGCCACCAGCATCAGGGCACCCGTGACGGCGAAGGCCGCCGCGTACCCGACCGGTGCGGCCAGGGCGCCGAAACCGAGGGCGCCGACGCCCATGCCGCCGTCGTAGGCGAGATTCCACAGCGCGCTGACCGTGCCGTAGTCGGAGGCGGGGACCCGTGCGTACATCAGGCTCAGTGTGGCGTTCTGGGCGATGCCGAAGCCGGCTCCGAAGACGGCCACCCCGGCCAGGACGGCGACCGTGCTCCCGGTGAACGCGGTGATCAGCATGCCGCCCGCAGACAGGAGCAGGCCCGGCAGCACGAGCCCCGCGGGCCCGTGCCGGTCGCCGTACCGGCCCGCCGCCCACCGGGCCGCGGTCGACGCGGCGGGCTGCACGAAGAGGGCCGCCGCGACGACCCCCGAGGCCGCTGCGGGGACCGCCAGCGGCAGAAAGGTGACGATGATCCCGGTCGCCAGAGCCGTGGTCGCGAAGACGGCCGCGGGCCGCACCAGATCGCCGGTGCGCAGTGCCGCCACCATCCCCACGGGCTTCTCCGACGCCCGCTCCCGGCCGGGCAGGCCCGGCACCGACGCGACGGCGGCGAGCGCGGCCGCACCGGCGGCGAGGGCGACCGGGGTGAAGCCCACGCGCCCGGCCAGCCACATGCCCAGCGGCAGAGCGATCAGCGACGGCACGCCCGAGACCACACCCACCAGCGCCAGCCCCTCACCCCGCCGCTCGGCCGGGATCAGAGAGGCGGTCAGCGCCCCGCCGGCCACCAGCGTCAGAGCGAAGCCCAGGCCGCGGACCAGGCAGATCAGCACGATCCACGCCAGGGAGTGCGAGAGGGTCAGGACGAGCGCCGGAGCACCGAGCAGCGAGAGTCCGGCGACCAGCACCGCCCGGTAGCCGTAGCGCGCGACCAGGCGGGGAGCACCCAGTTCGCCGAGCACGGTGGCCAGCATCAGCGCGCCGGTGGCCGGGCCCGCCCCCGACGCCGTGGCGTAGGCGGGGACGGCCGACAGCAGCAGGAAGAAGCTCACCGACGCCCCGATCATGCTCACGAAGCGGAGCATCAGGGGCCGGGTGAGCAGCGGCGGGGGTCCGGCGGGCCCCCCGGCCGGCGCCCCGCCCGGGCCCCGGCGCGGCGCGGGCGCGGCGGGGCGG
>NZ_JBHYXD010000011.1:120469-121888 GCF_042751995.1 Streptomyces sp. NPDC059371
CCGAACCACCCACCCCCCCCCCCTCACATCCAACCCCCGGCCCATATCCGGGGCCCGTCGCCCCCCGGGCGCCCTCCCGCCGCCCCCGCCGGCCGCCCCCCCCACGGCCGCCGGACGCGGCGTCGGGGACGCGGTCGAGCACGGCGTGGGCGCCGGGACCGGTGTCCACGCGGTCGGCCGGAAGGTCCGTCGTATCCGGGAAGGCGTCATGGGAACGACGCTAGGTTCCGGCCGGACCGCCGGTAAGCTCCAATTCCATGCCTCCGCAGTGGACCGGTTCGTCACCCGAGCTGCTGCTGTCCGTCGACCGCGACAGCGGCGAGCACCTGCGCGCCCAGCTCGAGCGGCAGTTGCGCCACGCGATCCGCACGGGCCGCCTCGGCTCCGGGGAACGGCTTCCCTCCTCCCGCGGACTCGCCCGCGAACTCGGTCTGTCGCGCGGCCTCGTCCAGGACTGCTACGCCCAACTCCAGGCGGAGGGCTACCTGGTGACCCGGGTCGGCTCCGCCACCCGGGTCGCCGCGGGAGCGCACGCGCCGCCCGCCCCCGCTTCCCGGGACCGGGCCGCCCCGCGTCTGATCGCCGACTTCCGGCACGGCGTACCGGACTTGGGGGGTTTCCCGCTCGCCGACTGGCTCTGGGCGACCCGCGAGGCGGCCCGCGCGATGCCGACGTCGGGTCTCGACTACGGCGATCCGCGCGGGAGTTCGGTGCTCCGCGAGGTCGTGGCCGGATATCTGCGTCGGGTGCGCGCGGCCGCGGCCGACCCCGAGCGGATCGTCGTCTGCTCCGGCTACGCGCAGGGACTCGGACTGACCCTGCGCAGCCTGGCGCTCGCCGGGGTGCGGGTGGTGGCGTACGAGGATCCGGGCGGCCCCGCCACCGCGTCGGCCGCCGCCGGTGTCGCGGGTCTGAAGGCCGTGCCCGTACCGGTCGACGAGGACGGGGTCGACGTGCGCGCGCTCGACGCGACCGGGGCCCGTGCCGTCATCGTCACCCCGGCCCACCAGTGGCCCACCGGGGTCGTCCTCGCCCCCGAACGCCGGATCGCCCTGATCGAGTGGGCCATGCGCAGGGACGCGTACATCATCGAGGACGACTACGACGCCGAGTTCCGCTACGACCGGGAGCCGGTGGGCGCGCTCCAGGGCCTGGCGGCGGACCGGGTCGTCTCGATCGGCACCGTCAGCAAGTCGCTCGCCCCGGCGCTGCGCATCGGCTGGATTCTCTGCCCGCCCGCGCTCGCCGCCTCGCTGACGGAGGCCAAGCGCCTGAGCGACCGAGGCTCCCCGACCCTCGATCAGCTCGCCCCGGGCCCGGAGTTGGGGTCGGGGGGGCCCGACCCCCCAAAGCGCCGGGTTGGCACGGGGTAAGCGGGCCGGCGGAGATCCCGGGTGGGCGCGGGGGGGCCCCACCGCG
>NZ_JBHYXD010000011.1:121898-148198 GCF_042751995.1 Streptomyces sp. NPDC059371
CCCGGCCGCGCCGCCCCGCTGCGGGCGCCAACGCCCCGCCGCCCCCGCGGCCCCCCCCCCCGCGAACAGCCCCCCCGGCCCGTGCTGATCGAGTCCGGGCGCCACGACCGCCATCTGCGCCGGATGCGCACGGTCTACGCGGCCCGGCGTACTGCCCTGGTCGACGCGCTGGCCACGCACGCTCCGGAGGTCCGGCTCACCGGGCTGGCCGCCGGCTTCCACGCGGTCCTGCACCTGGCGCCGGACGCCGACGAGCGGTCCGTCGTCGCCGCGGCCCGGGAGCGCTCCGTCGGCCTGTACGGCATGAGCGCGTGCCGCTCGGACGGATCGGCGACACCGCCACGGCTGGTGCTCGGCTTCGGTGACGTGGGGGAGCGGGCGATCGCCGAGGGAGTGGCGGCCGTCGCCGACCTGCTGACCGGCGGGGCCCGCCGGCCGGTCGGGCCGGGCACCCGCTAGGGCTGTCCTCTAGAGCCGCGCCCCCTTCAACGCCATGTGCAACAGCAGCCGGTCCTCGCCGTCGTCCAGGTCCAGGCCGGTGAGCTGCTCCACCCGGGACAGGCGGTAGTACAGCGTCTGGCGGTGGATGCCCAACTCGGCCGCCGTGCGCCCGGCCTGGCCCGCCCGGTCGAGGAACACCTCGGCCGTACGCGCGAGTTCGCGGTGGGCGGCGCCCAACAGGGTGCTCACGGCGGGGTCGTGGGCGGCGTCCGGCGGCAGGGCGGTGAGGAGCCGGAAGGGGCCGATCGCACCCCACTCGGCGACCGGACCGAGGCGCGGCTCGGCCAGCACCGCCCGCGCGGCCGCCGCCGCCTCGCGCCAGGCGGCCCCCAGCTCCCCGAGCCCCTCCCGGGCCCCGGCGACCCCGGCGGCCGCCGTCCCGCCGGGGGAGGAGCCCGCTCCCGTACCGCCACCGGCGGAGGCGGCCCCCCGGTCGCCGCCGACGCCCGCGGCTTCCCGTACGAACCGGCCGGCCGCCGTCAGCGCCGGAGTCATGACGTCCGGCGAACGCAGCCGGATCAGCAGGGCCAGGCTCTGGCCCGCGGTGCCCCAGGGGATCGTGCACAGCGCGGTCGCGCCCGGCACCGTACGGGCGGACGGGGCGTCGTCCGGGTCGGCCGAGGGCCACGGCGCCACGCACACCACCGTGTGCAGACCCTCGCCGCGCGGACCGAGCGCCGTGCGCAGCTCGGCCACCGCCATGTCCCGCTGCCAGCCGCGCTCGGCGGTCAGCACGGCACGCAGCTCCCGGGTGAGGTCCGCACCGGCCTGCGCCTCGTCCGCGAGCAGCGCGCCGAGGCGGGAGGCCACCTGCATGGCCCCGGCGAGCTGGGCGTCCGTGAGACCCGGGTCGTCGTCGAGCAGCCAGACATAGCCGAGGACGACGCCCCGATGGCGCACCGGCAGACAGATCCGCCCCCGGTAGACCCCGGCCTCGGGGGTCGGCGGGATACGGACGGGCCCGGTCGCGCGGGTGATGCCGAAGCCCTCGAACCAGGTGCGGACCGCGGTGGTGGACCGCCGGGTGAGGATCGAGCGGGTGCGCACGGGGTCCAGGGCGGACGGGTCGAGGTCGCCCTCGCTGTCGTACGCGCCGAAGGCGATCAGCTCGAAATCGCGGTTCTCCAGCGTCGCCGGGACGCCGAGGAGCGCCGAGATCTCGTCGACCAGCTCCTGATAGTCGCCTCTGTGTTCACCGCTCACCCCGGCATTCTCGCGCATTTCCGGGAGCCCTTCATACATATGTCTGAGATCTGGGCCAGGGATGCGTGACAGCTGTCGATGGCCCAGGATCGGAGAGATCCCTAGGTTTCACGGTGGTTCTCCGTGCCGTACCCGAATCGTCGGGATTCGGCCTCCTGCTGACCTCGTTGTGGAGGTGCCCCGTGCTGGGTCCCGTGATTCTCGCCGCCTCGCGCAGCGACAAGATGCGCCGTCTGATCTCGGCCGCCCCGGTGACCAAGCCGGTCGTCGACCGCTTCATCCCCGGTGAGACCGTCGAGCAGGTCGTCCCGATCATCAAGGACCTCACGGGCAAGGGCCTCGAGGTCACGATGGACGTCGTCGGCGAGGACATCACCACTCCCGAGCAGTCGTACGCCGCCCGTGACGCGTACCTGGAGCTGATCGGCCGCCTCAAGGAGCTCGGCCTCGGCACCAAGGCCGAGATGTCGGTCAAGCTCTCCATGTTCGGACAGGCACTGGAGGGCGGCCACGAGCTGGCCCTGGCCAACGTCCGTCCGGTCGTCGAGGCCGCCGCCGCCATCGGCACCACCGTCACGCTGGACGCCGAGGACCACACCACCCTCGACTCGATGTTCGCGATCCACGAGGAACTGCGGAAGGACTTCCCGCAGACCGGCTGTGTGATCCAGGCCTACCTGTTCCGCACCGAGGCCGACGCCCGCCGCCTCGCCGGGAGCGGCAGCCGCGTCCGTCTGGTGAAGGGCGCCTACAAGGAGCCCGCCGAGGTCGCGTACCAGCAGAAGGCGGAGACCGACAAGGCGTACGTCCGCATCCTGAAGATCCTGATGGAGGGCGAGGGCTACCCGATGATCGGGTCCCACGACCCCCGGCTCATCTCGATAGCCCAGGAGCTCGCGCGGACGGCCGGGCGCAAACTGGACGAGTACGAGTTCCAGATGCTCTACGGCATCCGCAGCGACGAGCACGTGCGGCTCGCCGCCGAGGGCCACCGCATGCGCGTCTACACCGCGTACGGCACCGACTGGTACGGCTACTTCATGCGGCGCCTGGCGGAGAAGCCGGCCAACCTGCTCTTCTTCGCGCGCTCGATCCTGACCAAGGGCTGAGCGGTAGCTGTCGGCATCCGGGCAAGGCCCGGACAGCGGCAGCTACCGCCCGTCGGTCGGTTGAGCCGACCCGGTGTTCCGGAAGGAGTTACGGAACTTGTGACTCCGCCCTCGTAAGGGCTTCTCACTTGCCCGCCGAGACGAGGAAGTGACGGTCAAGCCCTGACCGCCGACCAATTTACGCACGTGGCTTTGGTTCTCCCGGCTGAAGCCAAGGATTCACTCGGAAGAGGTAGCCCATGGACGCCGTGACCCAGGTCCCCACCCCCGTCAACGAGCCGGTGCACGGCTACGCCCCCGGCTCGCCCGAGCGTGCCCGCCTGGAGGTCAAGCTCAAGGAGCTGGCCGAGAACCCGATCGACCTGCCGATGACCATCGGCGGCGAGAAGCGGATGGGCGGCGGCGACCGTTTCGACGTCGTGCAGCCGCACAACCACAAGGCGCGCATCGGCACCTACGCCAACGCCACGCAGCAGGACGCCCAGGACGCCGTGGACGCGGCCCTCGCCGCCGCCCCCGCCTGGCGCGCGATGGCCTTCGACGACCGCGCCGCGATCATCCTGCGTGCCGCCGAGCTGCTGGCCGGTCCCTGGCGCGAGACGCTGGCCGCCTCCACCATGCTCGGCCAGTCGAAGACCGCCCAGCAGGCCGAGATCGACACCCCCTGCGAGCTCGTCGACTTCTGGCGCTTCAACGTCCACTACGCCCGCCAGATCCTCGCCGAGCAGCCCCCGGCGAACTCCCCGGGCGTGTGGAACCGCATGGACCACCGTCCGCTGGAGGGCTTCGTCTACGCGATCACGCCCTTCAACTTCACGGCGATCGCGGGCAACCTGCCCACCGCTCCGGCGCTCATGGGCAACGTCGTCGTGTGGAAGCCGTCCCCGACGCAGACCCACGCCGCCGTGCTGCTGATGCAGCTCCTGGAGGAGGCGGGCCTGCCCAAGGGCGTCATCAACCTCGTCACCGGTGACGGCATCGAGGTCTCCAAGGTCGCCCTGGAGCACCGCGACCTCGCCGGCATCCACTTCACCGGCTCGACCAAGACCTTCCAGTACCTGTGGAAGACGGTCGGCAACAACATCGAGAAGTACCGCTCCTACCCGCGTCTGGTCGGCGAGACCGGCGGCAAGGACTTCGTGGTCGCCCACCCGTCGGCGGACCGCGCGGTCCTCAAGACCGCCCTGACCCGCGGTTCCTTCGAGTACCAGGGCCAGAAGTGCTCGGCGAGCTCCCGCGCCTACGTCCCGGCCTCCATCTGGAACTCCGGTTTCAAGGAGGAGTTCGCGGCCGAGGTCGACTACCTGACCATGGGTGACGTCACCGACCTGTCGAACTTCATGGGCGCGGTCATCGACGAGCGGTCCTTCGCCAAGAACAAGGCGGCCATCGACCGCGCGAAGGCCGACCCGACCTGCACGATCGTCGCGGGCGGCTCGTACGACGACTCCGTCGGCTACTTCGTGCGCCCGACCGTCGTCGAGTGCTCGGACCCGGAGAACGAGGTCTTCACGACCGAGTACTTCGGCCCCTTCCTCGCCGTCCACGTCTACGAGGACGACAAGTACGACGAGATGCTGACCCAGATGGAGTCGGCGTCCGACTACGCGCTCACCGGTGCGGTCATCTCCGGCGACCGCGCGGCGGCCGCGTACACGATGGAGAAGCTCCGCTACGCGGCGGGCAACTTCTACATCAACGACAAGTCGACCGGTGCCGTCGTCGGCCAGCAGCCCTTCGGCGGCGGCCGTGCCTCCGGCACCAACGACAAGGCGGGCGCCCCGCAGAACCTGATGCGCTGGACGCTGACCCGCGCCATCAAGGAGACGCTGGTCCCGCCGACCGACTACGGCTACCCGCACATGGGCTGACAGCCGAACGCGGCCGCCGGCCCCCGGGCCGGCCGCCCGTCACCCACTCCGCCCCCGCCCCACGGTCTCCCCGTCCGTGGAGCGGGGGCGGTTCCAGTTCCCGGCCCCGCGGGGCTATCCGGGCAGCTCCGTCCGCTCCCACCACTCGTACACGGGCAGCCTGCCCTCCGGCGAGTCCGCGTGACGCGGGGTCGCCCTGAAGTGTTCGTAGCCACCGCGCCACGCGATCTTCACGTCCGATCCGGGGTCCGGGGCCGGGACGATCCGATCGGGCAGGTCGTCCGGGCCGCCCTCAAGCAGTGCTCTGGTCGTGTCGCTCATGCCGTCACCGTTTCCCGTTGCCGGAGACCGATGCGGCATGCCCAGCCGAGGATCAGTCGTGCGGGTGACGCGCTTCGCGGCCGTCGGCCGTCGCGCCGCGGCCGAGGAAGTCCCGGACGAGGGCTGCGATCTGTGCCGCGTGCGTCTCCAGGGCGAAGTGCCCCGTCGGGAGCAGATGGATCTCGGCGTCCGGGAGATCGCGCCGGAAGGCGAGGGCGCCCTCGGGGACGAAGATCTCGTCGCCCGCGCCCCAGACCGCCAGGAGCGGGACCCGGCTGGTGCGGAAGTACTCCTGGAACGCCGGGTAGAGCGCGAAGTTGGAGCCGTAGTCGGAGATCAGGTCGAGCTAGATCTCCGGCTGGCCGGGGCGGGCCATCAGGGCGGTGTCGTGCTCGTAGGCGTCGGGGCTCACCAGGGTCGGGTCCTGGACGCCGGTCAGGTACTGCCACCGGATCCCGTCCGGGCCGCTGATCGCCCGGACCGGCGCCTCCGTCTCGGGGGTGCGCCTGTCGATCAGCGCCAGCACCGGCGCCCAGGCGTCCGCGCCGAGCCCCTCCTCGTAGGCGTTGCCGTTCTGCGTGATGATCGCGGTCACCCGTTCGGGGTGCGCGAGTGCCAGGCGCAGGCCGATCGGTGCGCCGTAGTCCTGGATGTAGAGCGCGTACTCCTTGAGGCCGAGCCGCTCGGTGAACTCCCCGGTGATCTCGGCCAGCCGGTCGAAGGAGTACGGGAAGTCGGTGGCCGCCGGGGCGTCCGAGCGGCCGAAGCCGAGGTGGTCGGGGGCGACCAGGCGGTAGCGGTCGGCGAGCAGCGGCAGCAGGTCCCGGAACATGTGCGAGCTGGACGGGAAGCCGTGCAGCAGGAGCAGGACGGGAGCGTCCGCGGGGCCCGCCTCGCGGTAGGCGATGCGGTGGCCGGCGACGGTGGCGGTGCGGTGGTGGACCGGGTGACTGCGCATGATCGGATCCCCTAACCCCTGAAAGCCTTTTTAGTGGTGAGATCAGTTCAGCACGACCGCCTCTAACTGGTCAAGATGTTTTAGGCAGTTAGGGAGTCTCCGCCTCGGGCGCCGCGTCCGCCCGTCCCCCGACCGGTCCGACGGTGCCGCGCTCCGGGGAAATCCCAGGTCGGAACCGTGTGGCGTAATCGGCCGTCTCAGATAGTAGGAAGTCCGAGTAATCGTGAAGACAGATGCTCCGTCCTCGCCTAGCTTGGAAGAAGCCGAACGTCTCGCTCGACCCAGCGAATGGCGGTCGTGAGCCGGAGCCCTTGGCAGGCAACCCCTGCGGCACCGCTCCCCGCCCCTTCCGGCGTCTCGTAAATCCCTCATCGCACTTCCGGCCGCCCGTGATGGCGCCACCGGAGGCAAGGAGTCGATTCATCATGGCCGAGACGACCGTCCGCCGAGTCCGCCACCTCTCGCGCACGAGCAGCGAGTCCGACCGCAAGAACGCCGCCGCCGCGCTCCAGCGCGCCCTCGACCGCAGGGACAACGGCGGAGAGACGGGCCACTGAGGCCGGCGCACCCTTGGACCGGGAGCCGCACCCGCAGGGGTGCGGCGCGGGGTTCTGCCCCGCGCCGCACCTCGACGTGCCGTCCCGGCCGCCGTGCCGTCAGGTTCCGCGCCGCACCTCGAAGTGGTCGATGCGCTCGCCGCTCTGGGCGAGCGCCGACACCGTGAGCCGGGGTGAGGGGCCCGCCTGCGCCTCCACCGAGAGGAAGGAGAAGCCGGTGTACCGCACCCGTGACCACTCCACGGTGTCCGCCTTCTGGTGCTTCGACTTCGTCCAGTGGAACGTCTTGACGGACTCGCCACGCGTGACCTTGCCCTCGTAACTGTCCTCGACCCCGGTGGGGAAGCTGTAGAGGCTCTTCCCCGCGCCGCCCGCCGTCACGTACACGATCCCGTCCCGGGTCGGATCGGTCGAGGCGCCCACCGGAACCTGCCTGCCCACCTTGCCGCCCTTGATGGCGTCGGTGCGCTCGTACACGTGGTTGTGTCCGTTGATCACCAGGTCCACCTGGTGCTTGGCGAACAGCGGCACCCAGGCGTCGCGCACCCCGCCGTCGGAGGCGTGCGTCGACGTCGAGTAGGCGCAGTGGTGGAAGAAGACCACGACGAAGTCGACCTGCTTGCGCAGTTCCCCGAGCCGCTTGTCGAGCCAGGCGGTCTGTCTGCCGTCCGAGTAGCCCTTGTTGGCGGGGATCTCGTACGACACGTCGTTGGCGTCCAGCGCGACGATGCCGACGTTGCCGTACACGAACGAGTAGGCGCCCGGCGCGTTCCGGGGGTCGAAGCCGTTGGAGGGGAGCGCCCAGCGCGCCGACTGGCCGCCGTAGCCGTTCGGCGAGTACCAGGCCTCCATGTCGTGGTTGCCGGTCGTCACCATCCACGGCACGGTCTTCGCGACCGTCTCGGTCTGCTTGAGGAACAGGTCCCAGGCGGCTGGGTCGTAGGTGTCCGACTTCCGGCCGAGCCCGATCCCGTCCGCGTAGCAGATGTCGCCCGCGTGCAGATGGAAGGCGGGACCGCGGCCCAGGAGCGCCTTGTCGTTGGCCAGCGCGTCAGGGGTGACGCCCTGGTCGCCGAAAGCGGTGAAGACGAACTTCTCGGGGTGCGCGGGCGCCGTGCGGAAGCGGCCGATCGTGGGGTGCCGCTCCTTGCTCGCCGGGTCGAAGCCCTCGTGGCCGACTCCGTAGTAGTACGTCGTCCCGGGGCGCAGTCCGTCGAGTGCCGCGTGCAGGTAGTACTGGTCCAGGGCGGCGCGCTGCCCGGTGAGGCCCGGGGTGCGCAGATGGCGGACCTCGGCCTCGATCCTGCGACTCAGGCCCCAGGGCGTCGCCCCCACCCGGATGTACGGCTTCCTGACCGCGAACGGCACCTGCCAGGAGATCCGCATCTGGGTCTTCGGGTCCGCGCCGAAGGCGAGGTGGCGGCCGAAGGGTGTGACGGCGGAGCCGGGAACCCGGCCGGTGGCCGGGTTCGGCGAGGAGCCGGACGCCACCCGGGCGGGGTCCCTGGTGCCCTGGGCGCAGCCGGCCAGCAGTCCGCCGCCCGCGAAGGCGCTCGCCGCGACGAGGGCCCGGCGCCGCGTGAGCCTCGTCCTCAGGTACTCGTACTGCTCCGCCATGCTCATGTCGCGCGCAAGCTCGTACGGGATGCCGACGTCGGGGACGGGGGACTCGGGGGAGGTCCCCGTGGAGGGAGCGGTCATGTCTGGAAAGTTCCCAGCCTGCGCCAACGGCGTTCATACGTACGGGTGAACATGGGTCGAAGCGTAGGCGTGCTGCGACACCCGCCTGTCCGTATCGCGGACATCGCGTGTCATTCCATGGGACAAGGAGTACGGTGCCGTCATGTCTCGCAGCATCGATCTCGCAGTGATCCCAGGTGACGGCATCGGCCAGGAAGTCGTGGTCCAGGGGCTCAAAGTCCTCTCCGCCGTCCTCCCGCAGGACGTGAAGCTGGAGACCAAGGAGTTCGACTTCGGCGCCCGGCGCTACCACGCCACCGGTGAGACCCTCACCGACGCCGACCTCGACGCCCTGAAGGGGCACGACGCCATCCTGCTCGGCGCGATCGGTGACCCCTCGGTCCCGTCCGGCGTCCTGGAGCGCGGCTTCCTGCTCAAGCTCCGCTTCGCCTTCGACCACCACGTGAACCTGCGTCCGTCGAAGCTCCTGCCCGGTGTCGCGACCCCGCTCGCCGGTCAGCCCGAGATCGACTTCGTCGTGGTCCGCGAGGGCACCGAGGGCCCGTACACCGGCAACGGCGGCACCATCCGCAAGGGCACCGAGCACGAGGTCGCCACCGAGGTCTCCGTCAACACGGCCTTCGGCGTCGAGCGGGTCGTCCGTGACGCCTTCGCCCGCGCCCAGGCCCGCCCGCGCAAGAAGCTCACGCTGGTCCACAAGAACAACGTGCTGACCTTCGCGGGCCACCTGTGGACGAACATCTTCAACAAGGTGGCCGAGGAGTTCCCCGAGGTCACCACCGACTACATTCACGTGGACGCGGCGACGATCTTCCTCGTCACGCAGCCCGAGCGCTTCGACGTGATCGTCACCGACAACCTCTTCGGCGACATCATCACCGACCTGGCCGCGGCCGTCTCCGGCGGCATCGGCGTCGCCGCCTCCGGCAACATCAACCCCAGCGGCGAGTTCCCCTCGATGTTCGAGCCCGTGCACGGCTCGGCGCCCGACATCGCGGGCCAGGGCAAGGCCGACCCCAGCGCCACCGTGCTGTCCGTCGCCCTGCTCCTGCGCCACCTCGGCTACGAGGCCGAGGCCGCCCGGATCGAGGACGCCGTCGCCGCCGACCTCGCCGAGCGCGTCGGCCGGCCCGCCCGCAGCACCGAGGAGATCGGCGACGCGCTCGCCCTGCGAGTAGCCGGCTGACCCGCCGCACCGCCTACGTTCCGTAGCAGCCGCCGGGTCGCATCCGCACCCGGCGGCTTTCGCTGTGCCCTCGCCGGGTGCCACCATCGACCCCTGGGTCATCCCCGGGGCGATCCCGGGGCATTCCCCGGGCCGTATTCACACCGTTTCGTCCACGGTCCTCCGCGCGCGATAATCGAGGCGGAGTCGCGGAACGAGGGAATGCTCGGACCTCCTAGCACTGGCCACGGACGGTTTCGGGGTGAGCGCGGCCCGTCACATACAACCGGTGAAGGACAAAACCACTCATGACGCAGCCCACGATCGAGCTCAAGCCCTCCGCCAGTCCGCTCGCCGCCGCCGAGCGCGAGGCGATTCTGGCCAACCCCGGGTTCGGCCGCCACTTCACCGATCACATGGTGACGGTCAAGTGGACCGAGGGCCGCGGCTGGCACGACGGCCAGCTCGTCCCGTACGGACCGCTCTCCCTCGACCCGGCGAACATGACCCTGCACTACGCGCAGGAGATCTTCGAGGGCCTCAAGGCCTACCGCCGGCCCGACGGCTCCGTCGCGACCTTCCGCCCCGACAAGAACGCCAAGCGTTTCCAGGCCTCCGCGCGCCGGCTCGGCATGCCCGAGCTTCCCGTGGAGACCTTCATCGAGGCCTGTGACGCGCTCGTCCGCCAGGACCGCGACTGGGTTCCCGCGCACGGCGGCGAGGAGTCCCTCTACCTCCGCCCGTTCATGATCGCGACCGAGGTCGGCCTCGGCGTGAAGCCCGCCAACGAGTACCTCTTCCTCGTCATCGCCTCGCCCGCCGGCGCCTACTTCGCGGGCGGTGTGAAGCCGGTGTCGATCTGGCTCTCCGAGGACCGCGTCCGCGCCGTTCCCGGCGGCATGGGCGACGCGAAGACGGGCGGCAACTACGCCGCCTCGCTCCTCGCCCAGAAGGAGGCCGCAGCCAAGGGCTGCGACCAGGTCTGCTACCTCGACGCGGTCGAGCACAAGTGGATCGAGGAACTCGGCGGCATGAACCTGTACTTCGTGTACGGCGACAGGATCATCACCCCGTCCCTCACCGGCTCCATCCTGGAGGGCGTCACCCGCGACTCCCTGCTGACCGTCGCCCGCGACCTCGGCTACACCGCCGAGGAGGGCCGCGTCTCCATCGACCAGTGGCAGACCGACGCGGAGAACGGCACCCTCACCGAGGTCTTCGCCTGTGGCACCGCCGCCGTCATCACCCCCGTCGGCACGGTCAAGCGTGACGGCACCGAGTGGCGCCAGTCCGGCGGCGAGCCCGGCAAGGTCACCCTCCGCCTCCGCGAGGCCCTGCTCGACATCCAGCGCGGCATCACGGAGGACACCCACGGCTGGATGCACCCGCTGGCCTGATCCCCGCACACCTTCGTCCGGTCCCCGTCTTCCCAACAGGGTTACGGGGACCGGCTGTTGGTCCGACGCGTAGCGCCCCGGCGACACGGGTATCCACACAGTCCACGGGGGGAGCGTGTCCTCCGCCGCGCCCGCACGGCCACGGAGGGAGCGCAGGTGAGGGCAAGGTCGCCGCTGTCACGGCCGAGCTGGCTGCTGCGCACCCTGCGCACGCCGCGCCGTCCGCAGAGCCTCACCGTCCTCGGCCTGCTCGCCGCCGTCGCCGCGCTGCTGCTCTGGAGCAGCCGGCGGATGGACAACTACGAGGAGAACCTCACCCTCAACCTCGGCACCGACATCATCGGCGTCGTCGTCACCGTCTTCGTGATCGGCCCGCTGATCAGCCGCGCCCAGGAGGGCCGGGTCCGCGAGCACACCCGGCTGGACTACGAATGGTTCAGCGCCCAGGTCTACGGTGCGACCTCGAACGTCAAGGTCCTCGACACCTTCTCCAGCGTGTTCGGCCCGCAGTTCTCCGAGCGCCTGTTCCGCGGCATCAAGGCGGCCACCGCGCACGGCGCCCGCGTCCAGATCCTGCTGCTGGACCCGGACTCCCTGGCGGTCATCCTGCGCGGCCGTGAACTGGGCGAGCAGAGCGCCGACATCCGCCGCGACATCATGCGCAACCTGCGCACCCTGGACCGGTTCGCGCTGCGGCTCGACGAGGACTGCCGTCACCTCCTCGAAGTGCGCCTGTGCTCCACCTCCCCGGGCGTGACCCTCTACCGCTGGGACGAGCGCTCCCTCGTCTCCTTCCTCACCGTCGGCCGCCTCTCCGGGGAAGGCGTCCAGCTCGAAGTGGCCGTCCGTTCCCCGCTGGGCACCTTCGTCGAGCAGCGCTTCGACGAACTGTGGCAGCAGAGCATGCCCATGGACCGGTTCACCCATCTGCCGGTGACCCTGGTCGACGCGACCGACGGCCGCAGGGCCTTCCGCTGCCGATTCGTCTCCGCGGACGACGCCCTGTATGTCGCAGGCCACGACCTCGTGTCGTACATGGCACGCCACCGGTTGGACCAACTGTCGGCGCACAGCGACGCCTTGAGCGCCCCCGGCGCACACGAACTGGTCGTGGTGGACGACGAAAGCGAGCTGCACGCCTTACTCATCCAGCAGTTCACGGAGAAGTACGATGCGACCGCGACGGCTTTCGTCGAACTGCGGCCGCAGGCTCTCGTCACGGAATAGAGGCCCCGTTCACCGTGTGTTCAGCGCTCCACCCGGCTCCGTACGTGAGCACCCGACCCGCCGACCCGAGCCCCCGCTTTCGTGCCTACACCCCTCGTGACCTGGACGGCCTGCTTCAGCGCGTGTCCGTGCCGCCCGCCGAACGGCTCGCGCTGCGGGCCGTGGCGGCCGTCCTGCCGTTCCGCACGAACAGCTATGTCGTCGACGAGCTGATCGACTGGTCGGCCGTGCCCGACGACCCGATCTTCCGGCTGACGTTCCCGCAGGCCGAGATGCTGCCCGAGCCCGACCTCAAACAGATGGCCGACCTGCTCTCCGAGGACGCCCCGAAGGCGGACGTGCTGCGCGCGGCCCACGAGATCCGGATGAAGCTCAACCCGCATCCCTCGGGCCAGCTCGACGCCAACGTCCCCGTGCACGAGGGCGTCCGTCTGACCGGTCTCCAGCACAAGTACCCGGAAACGGTGCTGATCTTCCCGCGCCAGGGCCAGACCTGTCACGCCTACTGCACGTACTGCTTCCGCTGGCCCCAGTTCGTCGGCGAGTCCGACCTGCGGATCGCCACCGACGACATCGCGGCCACGTCCGCCTATCTGCGCGCCCACCCGGAGGTCACCAGCGCCCTGATCACGGGCGGCGATCCGCTGGTGATGAGCACCGAGGTGCTGCGCCGGTACGTCGAACCGCTCCTGGAGATCGACACGATCCGCTCGATCCGCATCGGGACCAAGTCGCTCGCCTTCTGGCCGTACCGTTTCCTCACCGACCGCGATGCGGACGACCTGCTGAGGCTGCTGGAGAAGGTGGTCGCGAGCGGCCGGAACCTCGCCCTGATGGCCCACTTCACGCATCCCCAGGAACTGCGTCCCCCGGCCGTGCGCGCGGCGATGCGCCGGGTGCGCGACACGGGGGCCGTGATCCGCTGTCAGGGTCCCCTGGTCAGGGGGATCAACGACAGCGCCGCGGCGTGGGCCGAGCTGTGGAACGAGACGACGGCGCTGGGGGCGGTGCCCTACTACCAGTTCGTCGAGCGGGACACCGGTCCGCAGGGCTACTTCGGGGTGCCGCTGGCCCGCTGCCACGAGATCTTCCGCGACGCCTACGCCCAGGTGTCCGGCCTCGCGCGGACCGTGCGCGGCCCGGTCATGTCGGCGATGCCGGGCAAGGTGTGCGTGGACGGGACGGCGGAGGTCGCGGGCGAGAAGGTCTTCGTGCTCCACCTCATCCAGGCCCGCGATCCGGACCTGGTGGGGCGCCCGTTCTTCGCCGCGTACGACGAGCGCGCCACCTGGTGGAGCGACCTAAAGCCGGCTTTCGGCGCGGGCCGGTTCCTGGACGGGCTCGATCCGGTGTGACGTGGCGTTCGCCGTCAGGGCCAGGTAGGTGAGGCCGCCGACCAGGCCGGAGAGGATGAAGCTGCAGTCCACTCCGCCCGTCAGGGACAGCAGCGGGCCCTCGTACGACGGCAGGGACACGGCCAGCAGGCCGACCGCGGCGCCCAGCGCCCAGGCCGCCGTGGCCCGGACGTTCCAGCCGGCCCGGTACCAGTAGACGCCGCCGCGCGCGCGGCGGTTGAAGACCTGGAGGGCGTCGGCGTCGTAGATCCCGCGGCAGCGGACGAAGCCGATCAGGGTGATGACCGCCCACGGGGTGCCGATCGCGGTCAGCAGCAGGACGAAGGACGTCATCGCGGACTGGGCGTTCCAGGCGTAGTGGCCGACGAACACGCAGAGCATGGCGACGACGGCGACCGCGCAGGTGGCGCGGGCGCGCGAGGCGCGGGGCAGGATCGCGTCGAGGTCGAGGCCCATGGAGTACAGCATCAGACCGGCGTTGCCCACCGAGCCCGCGGAGGCGGCCAGCAGCAGCGGGACCAGGTACCAGCCGGGGGACGCGGAGACCAGCGGTCCCGCGTAGTCGAGGGCCGCGCGGGCCCCGTACGCGGTGAAGGTGCCGAAGAGCTGGGGGACGAGGAGACCGGCGATCAGGCCCAGCCAGGTGCCGTGCAGGACCGTGCGGGAGGAGTGGCGCGCGGGGGAGATGTAGCGGGTGTAGTCGCCCAGCAGCGTGATGAACGCGATCGGGCCCGACAGGCCGGCGGCGACGGCGGCGAGCAGCCAGGTGGGCCAGAACGAGCCGAGCAGATAGCCGCCGGCCTCCGGGAGCGCCGCGGTGCTGAAGTGCGGGGCGTACGCGATCACGCCGACCACCAGCAGCGCCGACATGCCGATCGCGAGGGCGCGGGACATGGCGAGCAGCACGCGGTAGCCGTAGACGGCGCCCGCGACGGTGGCGGCGGCGAGCACCGCGTACACCACGGCGTACGAGACCCCGTTCGCCGGGAGTCCGAAGAGGCGGCCGAGGACGCCGATCATCACGTCACCGCCGATCCACACGGTCAGCGCGGTGTAGCCGAGGGCCAGCAGCAGGCCGACGACCGAGCCGACCAGCCGTCCGCGCACGCCGAACTGCGCGCCGGAGGAGGTGGAGAGGTTGGTGCCGGTCCGCAGGGAGACCAGGGCCAGCGGCGCGGTGAGCGCGGTTCCGACGACCGTGCCTGCCACGATCGAGCTCACGGAGGACCACCAGTCGAGCCCGAACGAGGGCGGCAGCCAGCCGAAGATGATCACCCCGAGGCAGAGGTTGGAACCGAGCAGGATCGACACGAGGTCGCGCGGCCCGCTGGTGCGTTCCTCATCCGGGATCGTGTCGACTCCGCGCTGTTCGATCGGCATGGCTGGTCTCCTTTGACGGCCACCTGGCGTGGTGCTGGCAGCATCACGAGTTAGAGCGACGCTCAATGTGGTGCCTCCGATGCTTATCCGTCAATGTTTCCCTTCCATGAATCCGACGTTTAGAGTGATGCTCTAAACGGAGGAAGGCGAGGAGGTGTCGCGGCGTGAGACTGACCCCCACGGAACGTGACCGACTGCTGCTGTTCTCGGCCGCCGAGCTGGCCCGGGCCCGCCGGGCGCGCGGCCTCAGGCTCAACGTGCCGGAGGCCACCGCGCTGATCGCGGACACCGTCTGCGAGATCGCCCGCGACGGCGGACGGCTGGCCGAGGCCGTCGAGGCGGCCCGGTCCGTCCTCGGCCCCGAGGACGTCCTGCCCGGCGTCGCGGACATCGTGACCGAGGTGCACGTCGAGGCCGTCTTCGACGACGGCTCGCGCCTCGCGGTCGTCACCGCCCCGATCGGCGGCGGACTCGGCGACCGTGCCCCGGGCGCGCTGCTGCCGGGCCCGGAGCACACCGAACCCGAGGCCGTCGTCCGCCTGTCCGTGACCAACACGGCCGGCGTCCCCGTCTCCGTCACCTCCCACTTCCACTTCTTCGAGGCCAACCCGCGGCTCGACTTCGACCGCCCGGCCGCCTACGGCATGCGGCTGGCCGTCCCGGCCGGCTCCTCCGTCCGCTTCGGCCCGGGGGAGAGCG
Source organism: Streptomyces sp. NPDC059371 (assembly GCF_042751995.1). Taxonomy (NCBI): domain Bacteria; kingdom Bacillati; phylum Actinomycetota; class Actinomycetes; order Kitasatosporales; family Streptomycetaceae; genus Streptomyces; species Streptomyces sp. NPDC059371. Next base: position 137,343 of record NZ_JBHYXD010000011.1, read on the forward strand.
CCGAGGTGGGGCTCCTGCCCATCGGCGGGGCACGTGTCGCGATCGGCTTCGCCGGTCTGGTCGACGGACCGCTGGACGCGCCCGGAGCCAGGGAAGAGGCCCTGCGCCGGGCCGCCGCCTGCGGCTACCTCGGCGTACCGGACACCCGCGAGAAGGAGGCCGGGCGATGAGCCGCCCCGGAGGACACCCCGCCGAGGCGCGCCGCCTCACCCCGTACGAGTACGCCGCCACCCACGGCCCCCGCGCCGGCGACCGGGTCCGGCTCGGCGACTCGGGGCTGACCATCCGCGTCGAGTCCGACGCCCAGCTCCCTGGCGACGAGTTCCTCGCCGGATTCGGCAAGACCGCCCGCGACGGACTGCACCTCAAGGCCGCCGCCGTCCGGGAGACCTGCGACGTCGTCATCAGCAACGTCGTGGTCATCGACGCCGTCCAGGGCATCCGCAAGGTGTCCATCGGTATCCGCGAGGGCCGCATCCACTCGATCGGACGGGCCGGCAACCCCGACACGCTCGACGGCGTCGACGTCGTCGTCGGCACCGGCACGTCCATCGTCTCCGGCGAGGGACTCATCGCCACGGCCGGAGCCGTCGACACACACGTCCATCTGCTGTCGCCGCGCATCATGGAGGCCTCGCTCGCCTCCGGCGTCACCACGATCATCGGCCAGGAGTTCGGGCCGGTCTGGGGCGTCGGCGTCAACTCGCCCTGGGCACTGCGCCACGCCTTCTCCGCCTTCGACGCCTGGCCCGTCAACATCGGCTTCCTGGGCCGGGGTTCGTCCTCCGACGGCGCGCCACTGATCGAGGCGCTGGCCGAGGGCGGAGCCAGCGGCTTCAAGGTCCACGAGGACATGGGCGCGCACACCCGGGCCCTGGACACGGCCCTGCGGGTCGCCGAGGACCACGACGTCCAAGTCGCCCTGCACAGCGACGGGCTGAACGAGTGCCTGTCGGTCGAGGACACCCTCCGTGTGCTCGACGGCCGCACCATCCACGCCTTCCACATCGAGGGCTGCGGCGGCGGCCACGTCCCGAACGTGCTGAAGATGGCGGGCGTCCCGAACGTCATCGGGTCCTCCACCAACCCGACCCTGCCCTTCGGCCGCGACGCGGTGGCCGAGCACTACGGCATGATCGTCTCCGTCCACGACCTGAAGACCGACCTGCCCGGCGACGCCGCCATGGCCCGTGACCGCATCCGCGCCGGGACCATGGGCGCCGAGGACGTCCTGCACGACCTGGGAGCCATCGGCATCACCTCCTCGGACGCGCAGGGCATGGGCCGCGCGGGCGAGACCGTGCGCCGCACCTTCGCCATGGCCGGCAAGATGAAGGCCCAGTTCGGCGCCCCCGAGGACCACGACAACGAACGCGTCCTGCGCTACATGGCCAAACTGACCATCAACCCCGCCATCGCGCACGGCCTCGCCCACGAGGTCGGCTCCATCGAGACCGGCAAGCTCGCCGACATCGTGCTGTGGCGCCCCGAGTACTTCGGCGCCAAACCGCAGCTCGTCCTGAAGGCCGGCTTCCCGGCCTACGGAGTGGTCGGCGACCCGAACGCCGCCACCGACACCTGCGAACCCCTCGTCCTCGGACCGCAGTTCGGAGCGCACGGCGCGACCCCCGCCGAGATCTCCGTGGCCTTCGTCGCCCGGGCCGCCCTCGACCAGGGCAACGACACCATGCCCACCCGCCGCCGCCGCGTGGCGGTCCGCGGCACCCGCGGCATCGGCCCCGCCGACCTGCGCCTCAACTCCCGTACAGGGGCGGTCGACGTGGACGGGCGCACCGGCCTCGTCACCCTCGACGGCGAACCGCTGCGCTCCGACCCCGCCGACTCGGTCCCCCTCAACCGCCTGTACTTCTTCTGATGGACACAGCCTGTAAGGAACACCCCATGTCTGCTGCCGCCGACGGCTTCCGCATGCCCGCCGAGTGGACCCCGCACGAGCGCACCTGGATGGCGTGGCCGGGCCCCAACCCCACCTTCGACAGCCCCGAGGACCTCGCCGCCTCCCGGGCCGCCTGGGCGGAGGTGGCCCGCGCGGTCCGCCGCTTCGAACCCGTCACCGTCGTGTGCGGTCCGGGCCAGTCCGGGCCGGCCGCCGAACTCCTCGGCCCCGGCATCGACACCGTCGAGCGGGAACTCGACGACGCCTGGATGCGCGACATCGGCCCCACCTTCCTCACCGACGGACAGGGCCGGCTCGCCGCCGTCGACTGGACGTTCAACGGCTGGGGCGCCCAGGACTGGGCCCGCTGGGAGCACGACTCCAAGATCGGCGCCCAGGTCGCCGAACTGGCCGGCGCGAAGACGTACGCCTCGCGGCTGGTCAACGAGGGCGGCGCGATCCACGTCGACGGCGAGGGCACCGTGCTGCTCACCGAGACCGTCCAGCTCGGCCCCGAGCGCAACCCCGGCTGGAGCCGCGAGCAGGTCGAGGCGGAGATCCACGCCCAGCTCGGCACCGAGAAGGCCATCTGGCTGCCGCGCGGCCTGAGCGGCGACTACCCCCCGTACGGCTTCGGCACCCTCGGCCACGTCGACATCGTCGCCGCCTTCGCCCGGCCCGGCGTGATCGTCGCCCACTCCCAGCAGGACCCCGCGCACCCCGACCACGAGGTCAGCAAGGAGGTCATCGGGCTGCTCAGGGCCCAGACCGACGCGCGCGGCCGCGCCATCGAGGTCGTCGAGGTCCCCGCCCCGACCGTCCTGGAGGCCGACGGCCACTGGGCCGACTACTCGTACATCAACCACTACCTCTGCAACGACGGCGTCGTCCTGTGCGGCTTCGACGACCCGCGCGACGAGACCGCCACGGACATCTTCCGCCGGCTCTTCCCCGAGCGGACCGTGACCCTGGCGGACGCACGTACGATCTTCGCGGGCGGCGGTGGCATCCACTGCATCACCCAGCAGCAGCCGAAGGTCTGACAAGGGGAGTCACGGATGGCCGGTGCGCGGAAGAACGCGCCACCGCGCGAGGAGGTCCTCGCCGCCGCCATGGAGATGATCGCCGAACGCGGTCTGGAGAAACTCACCATGGCGGCGCTCGGCCGTGAGGTCGGCATGAGCAGCGGCCATCTCCTCTACTACTTCCGCTCCAAGGACGAGCTGCTGCTGCGCACCCTGGAGTGGAGCGAGGGCCGCCTCGGCGCCGAACGCGGCCGGCTGCTCGCCGGGCGCGGAACCGCCCGCGAGCGCCTGGACGCCTACGTCGACCTGTACGTCCCCGACGGCCACCGGGATCCGCACTGGACCCTGTGGCTGGAGGTCTGGAACCACTCCCAGAACGCGGACGACGACGCCCGGGAACGACAGGCCGCCATCGAGGGCGCCTGGCACCGGGACCTCGTCGCGCTGCTCGCCGAGGGCGTCTCACGCGGCGAGTTCCGCCCCGTCGACGCGGACCGCTTCGGCGCCCGGCTGCGCGCCCTGCTGGACGGCTTCTCCATCCATGTGGCGATCGGCCTGCGCGGCACCGGCCGCGAGCAGGTGCTGTCCCACGTGCGGGAGTTCCTCGACGACGCGCTGGGCTGAGCGGTCACTGTCCGCCGATCATGTAGCCCAGTGCTCGCATCCTGAGACAGCGTGTGATCGCGGGAGCGGTATGTGCCAGACTGCCCCCGTGCTCTCGTTCGCCACGATTATTGGCAGCAGGCGCGCCGGTCCGCAGTGACCGCCACGTACGACCAGGTACGGGCGGACACCGTCGTCCTCGACCCGCGCGCAGACCTCTCGCACCCGCGAGGGGTTTTTCGCATTTCTGGCCCACCTTCAGCCGGGAGCGCAGCGCGAGGGATCATTGGGGGACGGTGGAGCCGGTCATTCCGGTAGACCGAGTTTCAATACAGGAGCCTTGAGACCATGACGGAAACCAGCGAAGTCGACGATTCCTTCCACGTCTTCGACACGACGCTGCGCGACGGCGCGCAGCGCGAGGGCATCAACCTCACCGTGGCGGACAAGCTGGCCATCGCGCGGCACCTGGACGACTTCGGGGTGGGCTTCATCGAGGGCGGCTGGCCCGGCGCCAACCCCCGCGACACCGAGTTCTTCGCCCGCGCCGCCCAGGAGATCGACTTCCGGCACGCCCAGCTCGTGGCCTTCGGAGCGACCCGCCGGGCCGGCGGCGAGGCCTCGGAGGACCCCCAGGTCAAGGCACTCCTGGACTCGGGTGCCCCGGTGATCACGCTGGTGGCCAAGTCCCACGACCGGCATGTGGAGCTGGCGCTGCGCACCACGCTGGAGGAGAACCTGGAGATGGTCCGCGACACCGTCTCCCACCTGGTGGCGCAGGGCCGCCGGGTGTTCGTGGACTGCGAGCACTTCTTCGACGGCTACCGCGCCAACCCCGCCTACGCGAAGGCGGTCGTGCGGGCCGCGCACGAGGCCGGCGCCGACGTGGTGGTGCTGTGCGACACCAACGGCGGGATGCTCCCGGCGCAGGTGCAGGCCGTGGTCTCCACCGTCCTGGCGGACACCGGCGCCCGTCTCGGCATCCACGCCCAGGACGACACCGGCTGCGCGGTCGCCAACACCCTGGCCGCCGTCGACGCGGGCGCCACCCACGTGCAGTGCACCGCGAACGGCTACGGCGAGCGGGTCGGCAACTCCAACCTGTTCCCCGTGGTCGCGGCCCTGGAGCTCAAGTACGGCAAGAAGGTGCTCCCCGAGGGCGCGCTGCGGGAGATGACGCGGATCTCGCACGCGATCGCCGAGGTCGTCAACCTGACCCCCTCCACCCACCAGCCGTACGTGGGAGTGTCGGCGTTCGCGCACAAGGCGGGCCTGCACGCCTCCGCGATCAAGGTCGACCCCGACCTGTACCAGCACATCGACCCCGAGCAGGTCGGCAACACCATGCGGATGCTCGTCTCCGACATGGCCGGCCGTGCCTCCATCGAACTCAAGGGCAAGGAACTCGGCGTCGACCTCGGCGACGACCGCGAACTGGTCGCCCGGGTCGTCGAACGCGTCAAGGAACGCGAACTCAAGGGCTACACCTACGAAGCCGCCGACGCCTCCTTCGAACTCCTGCTCCGCGAGGAGGCCGAAGGCCGGAAGCGCACCTACTTCGAGGTCGAGTCCTGGCGGGCCATCGTCGAGGACCGCCCCGACGGCAGCCACGCCAACGAGGCCACGGTCAAGCTCTTCGCCAAGGGCGAGCGCATCGTGGCCACCGCCGAGGGCAACGGCCCGGTCAACGCCCTCGACCGTGCCCTGCGGGTGGCCCTGGAGACGCTCTACCCGCAGCTCGCCAAGCTGGAGCTGGTCGACTACAAGGTCCGCATCCTGGAGGGCAAGCACGGCACGCAGTCCACGACCCGCGTCCTGATCTCCACGTCCGACGGCACGGGGGAGTGGTCCACGGTCGGCGTGGCGGAGAACGTCATCGCCGCGTCCTGGCAGGCACTGGAGGACGCGTACACGTACGGGCTGCTCCGGGCCGGGGTCGAACCCGCCTCGTAGCGGACACCCGGCGGGAGCCCGTGTCCCGTCCCCGGCGGGGACGGGACACGGACCGCTCTACTGCAGGTGCCACTTCTGGTTGGCGGCCCCGGTGCACGACCAGATCTGCGCCCGCGCCCCGTTCGCCGACGAGTTGTCCGTCACGTCGAGGCATTTGTTCGCCGCGGTGTTGACCACGTCACCCGTCGACGAGCTGTACGACCACCGCTGGGCGCCCGAGCCGTTGCAGTCGTAGAGCTGGATCTTGGAGCCGTCGGATGTCGAGCCCGAGGTGACGTCGAGGCACTTGCCGAGCGCGCGCACCGATCCGTCGGTCCCCACGGTCCAGGACTGTGCGCCCGAGCCGTTGCAGTCGTACAGCTGCACCGCCGTGCCGTTCGCGCTCGACGCGCCCGCCACGTCGAGGCACTTGCCGGCCAGGCCGACGAACGCGCCCGACTGGCCGCCCCCGCCCGAGGGGGTGCCGGACCAGGTGAACGTCGCCGAGGTCTTGCCCGGCAGCGAGTAAGTGGCGTGCTGGGAGCCCCAGTTGATGGTGACCGTCTTGGCGGTGGACGCGTCGTTGTAGGCGATCAGCGCCTTGCCGCCGTCCGGGTTGCGCCAGGCGACGTTCGGGACGGCCGACGAGGCCGTGGAGGCGATCCGCTGCGCCCCGGGCCGGACGAACTTCGTCAGGTGGCCCATCGTGTAGTACTCGACCGTGTAGTCGACGGTCCCACTCGCGCCGTCCCCGTTGTGCACGGTGATCAGCCCGGTGCAGGTGCCGCAACCCCCGTTGTGCGGGCCCTTGTTCTGGTCCACGGCGAGCGACCACTTGGTCACCGACTTCGCCCAGTTGCGGGTGTAGTCGACGATGTTGAGCATGTCCTCACGCTGCTGGTTGGCGATCCAGGTGCCGCCGGAGTGCTCGGTCCCGAAGGCGTCGAGTCCCGGGTACTGGTTGTGCACGCTCGTCTGCTTGGCGATGTCGCCGCCGTACCCGTGCCAGGCGATCCCGCCGAAGTTCGGGTGCGAGCGGACCGCGGCGTCGTCGACGGTCTGGGCGGCGTAGGAGTCGTACACGTCCCAGTTCCAGTCGTGGGCGAGCACCTTCGTGGACAGCCCGGCCGCCTGGAGCCTGGGCAGCAGCTCGCTCTTGGTGAAGTAGGCGAGCCCCGAGGCGTTCCAGCTCATCGAGGGATAGCCCGAGCAGCAGGTCGGCTCGTTCTGCGCGGTGACGTACGAGACCGGGACGCCCTGGTCCCGGTAGGCCTGGAGGTACTTCACGAAGTACGAGGCGTACGCGCCGTAGTCCTCCGACTTCAGCCAGCCGCCGTTCAGCGACCCGCTGTCCTTCATCCAGGCCGGTGCCGTCCACGGCGAGGCCATCACCGTCAGGGAGGGGTTGAGCTGGAGTGCCTGCCTGGTCAGCGGGACCACGTCGGCCAGGTCGTGGGCCACGGAGAACTGCGCCAGGTTCGGGTCGCTCTGTCCGGCCGGCACGTCGTCGTAGGTGTAGCCGTAGCGCGCGAGGTCGGAGGCGCCCATCGGGTTGCGCAGGAAGGACAGTCCGATCCCGTCCGTCGGTGAGAACAGCTTGCGCATCGTCGCGTCACGGGTGCTCTGCGACAACGCGCCGCTGCTGTTCATCAGCCAGGCCGCGGTGTCCGTGAAGGAGGCGCCGCCGCCGGTGAAGGTCTGGTACCGCGTGTTCTCGTCGACGGTGATGTTCTCGCCACCGCCGCCGCTGCCGGACTGGAAGGCGAACGGCGCCTGCGCCTGGAGGCCGCGCACGACATGCCGTCCGCCGTCGTCGTCCGTCGTCGTCAGATAGGCGGTGACCTGTTCGCCCGCGGCGTGCGCGGGCGCGGCCGCCGTGAATCCCGCGGTGGCGAGCAGCCCGGCGACGATCAGCCGGGCCGCCCGAGTGGATCTCCTCATGGAGCGCCGCCCTTCTGGAGGTGGGGGTTGGGAGGCGTGCGAGGCGTGAGTAAATGACGGCTGCGAAGGCGCGTCAAGGGGTTGCGCGTTCAGATTTTGAAGGAACAACTGCCCTGATCCAGCCGGGACTTGAGTCTGTACCGGTTCTGACGTGAAGTCTTGACGGGTTACCGGGTCACCAGTTAACTCACGCCGTGATCTAAGTCGTGAGACGAGCGAGGGAACAGAGCGGCACGTCATCGTCAGGAAGAACGTCGTCAGAACCACGTGAGAGTCGAGGGGAACCCCATTGACCGGGCTCGATCGGAACTCCGTACGAAGAACCGCTCTGCTGGCCGGTGCCGCGCTGATCGCCGGACTGCTTCCGCTCGCCTCGGCGGGAACGGCGGCGGCCGATGATCCCGCGCCCGTCGCGGTCGACCGCTTCGAGGGCGAGGTGCCCTTCGGGAACCAGCCCGCCGAGGGCATCTTCACCTGGGGCGGCGACAGCGACGACCCGCCGAAACTCGCCCTGACCGCACGCTCCGACGCACCCGAGGGCGCCAAGGTCCTCACCGGCGACTACGACATCAGCGGCTACGGCGGATTCACCCACGACTTCGCGGCGGACCAGCCGGCCCACGACTGGTCCGCGCACAAGGGCATCCGCTTCTGGTGGGACGGCCGGAACACCGCCAAGAAGATCTCCTTCGAGATCAAGGACGGCGGCACCAACGGCGAGGCCTCGGAGCTGTGGACGACGTCCTTCACCGATGACTTCAGCGGCTGGAAACAGGTCGAGATCCCCTTCGCCGACTTCGTCTACCGCACGGACTACCAGCCCGTCGGCGGTATCGACCAGGTCCTCGGCCTGACGCAGATGTGGGGTTACGCCCTCACCCTTCCGGTCGGCGTCCAGGGGCAGTTCGCCATGGACGACGTCGAGCTGTACGGCAAGGCCGACCAGTCCCTGCGCGCCTCCGTCAGCACCGGCTCGGCGGTCTACCCGGTCAAGGAGGGCGGCACCGCACGGGTGAGGATCTCCGTCGCCACCACCGGCTCCGCCCCGATCGACGAGCCCGTGACCGTCGCGTACGAGAGCGCGGGCGGCGGCGCCGAGCCGGGCAGGGACTACGCCCCCGTCAAGGGCGAGATCACCTTCCCGGCGGGTACGACGTCCGGCACGAGCCGCACCGTCACGGTCCGGACCCTGCGCGACAAGTCCGCCGAAGCGGCCGAGACGATCCCCCTCAAGCTCACGGTGACAGGCGCCAAGGCCCCCGCCGAGACCCCGCAGGTCGTCATCGACGCCCACGGGCTGCCGTATCTGAACCCGAAACTGTCCGTGCGGAAGCGGGTCGCCGACCTGGTCTCCAGGATGTCCCTGGAGGAGAAGACCGGGCAGATGACCCAGGCCGAGCGCGGCGCGATCGGCACGGGCGGTGACATCGCCGCCTACGACCTCGGGTCCCTGCTCTCCGGCGGCGGCTCCACGCCGACCCCCAACACCGCCGGGGCGTGGGCGTCCATGATCGACGGCTACCAGCTCCGGGCACAGGCCACCCGGTTCCAGATCCCGCTGATCTACGGCGTGGACGCCGTGCACGGGCACAACAACCTCGCCGGCGCGACGGTCATGCCCCACAACATCGGCATCGGCGCCACCCGTGACCCCGCGCTGGCGGAGCGGACGGGCGCGGTGACCGCCTCCGAGGTCCGCGCCACCGGCATCCCCTGGGACTTCGCCCCCTGCCTGTGCGTGACCCGGGACGAACGCTGGGGCCGCTCCTACGAGTCCTTCGGCGAGGACCCGGCGCTCGTGGAGTCCATGGAGACGGTCGTCCAGGGCCTCCAGGGTGCCCGCGACGGCAGCGACCTGAAGGACGGCGACAAGGTCCTCGCGACCGCCAAGCACTTCGTCGGCGACGGCGGCACCGGGTACGGCACGTCCACGACGGGCTCGTACACCCTCGACCAGGGCGTCACCAAGGTCACCCGGCAGGAGCTGGAGGCCGTGCACCTGGCGCCGTTCAGGACCGCGGTCGACCGGGGCGTCGGCTCGGTCATGCCGTCGTACTCCTCGCTCGACATCATCGGCGACGGCCAGGGCCCGGTGAAGATGCACGCCCGCGCCGACATGATCAACGGCGTGCTCAAGGGCCGGATGGGCTTCGACGGCTTCGTCATCAGCGACTGGAACGCCATCGACCAGCTCCCCGGCGACTACGCCTCGCACGTGCGCACCTCGGTCAACGCGGGCGTGGACATGATGATGGTGCCGTACTCCTACAAGGACTTCCGTGCGACGCTCACGGACGAGGCGAAGGCGGGCCGCGTCACCCAGCGGCGGATCGACGACGCCGTGTCGCGCATCCTCACCCAGAAGTTCGAGCTGGGGCTCTTCGAGAAGCCGTACGCGGACACCGGCGGCGCCTCGCGGATCGGCTCCGCCGCGCACCGCTCCGTGGCACGGCAGGCTGCGGCCGAGTCACAGGTCCTGCTGAAGAACGCGGGCGGCGTCCTGCCGCTGAAGAAGTCCCAGAAGGTGTACGTCGCCGGTTCGAACGCCGACGACCTCGGCAACCAGACCGGTGGCTGGACCCTCACCTGGCAGGGCTCGTCCGGGAACATCACCAAGGGCACGACGGTCCTCCAGGGCATGCGGAACGCCGGCGGTGACGTCACCTACTCCAAGGACGCCTCGGCACCGACCGGCGGGTACGACGTCGGTGTGGTCGTCGTCGGCGAGACCCCGTACGCGGAGGGCGTCGGCGACGTCGGCAACGGCAACGACCTGGAACTGACCGCGGCGGACAAGGCGGCCGTGGACAAGGTGTGCGCGGCCATGAAGTGCGCGGTGCTGGTCGTCTCGGGCCGCCCGCAGCTCCTCGGCGACCGGCTCGGCGGCATCGACGCCCTCGTCGCCTCCTGGCTGCCGGGCACCGAGGGCGACGGGGTCGCGGACGTCCTCTACGGGAAGCGCGCCTTCACCGGGCAGCTCCCGGTCACCTGGCCGAAGTCGGAGTCCCAGCTCCCGATCAACGTCGGTGACGCCTCCTACGATCCGCAGTTCCCTTACGGCTGGGGGCTCACCACGCTGAAGAAGACACCGGGCGGTGGCGCCACCGCGCTGCGGGAGCTCGCCCGGGTGGCCTCGGCGGCGGAGCGGCGCGGCGCCGACGGGACGGCCCGCGCGGCCGTGACCAAGGCCCGCCTGCTCGTCCAGCAGAAGATCGGCACGTCGGTCACCGCGGCGAACGCGGGTCCCTTCGCGGACGCGGACCATCTCCTGCTGACCGGCCACTACGGAGAGGCGGTGGCGAAGCTGGCCCAGGCGTACCGCGCGGCCTGAGGGAGAAACGGGAGGGCCGGGGGGGGGGGGGGGGCCGGCGCCCCCCCCGCCCCCGCGGGGGGGCGCGCGGGGGGGGGGCCCCCCCCGACCCGGGGGTGCGAGGGGGGGGGGGGAGAGTCAAAGATAT
>NZ_JBHYXD010000011.1:148208-153658 GCF_042751995.1 Streptomyces sp. NPDC059371
CGCTGCCCCGGGCTTCCCGCGCGGCGTGTGGGATAACCGGGAGGGCCGGCGGGGGCTGAACCGTCAGCCCCGGCCGGTCCGCGTTCCGGCGACCGTGGGAGGCCGCTCTCCCGATGTCCGGTTTCGCTCCGGTTCGGGTAGCTTCAAGGCATGAGGGCCGCACTCACCCGAGGACTTCCAGGCCTGTTGGTCGCACTGATGCTCGCGGCCCTGGCGATGGTGTGGTTCCCGGCGCCCGGGGCCCACGCCGCCACCGATGTCTCCACCGTCGCGGCGGCCCTGCGGAAGGGCCCCGTCTACGTGGACCCGGCCGCCTCCGGCCAGCTCTCCGCGGCGGAGGCCGACGCCCTCGCCGCCAAGATCAAGAAGGCGGACAAGCCGGTCTTCGTCGCGGTGCTCCCCGCGGACTTCCCCACCGCGAACCTGTTCCAGAACCTGCGCACCGACACCGGAATCACCGGCCTCTACGCGGTCAGGCTCGGCGACCGCTTCGACGCCCGCGCCGACTCCGCGGTGATGTCCCGCTCGGCCGTGCGGAACCTCGTCACCAGCGTCCAGGGCGTATCGGACGCGAACACCCAGCTCAACGAGTTCACCGACCGGGCGCTCGCCAACATCCACGGCGCGGCCCCCGCGAGCTGGGGCGGCGGCTCGAACGACGGAGGCGTCTCGGCGGGAGCGCTGATCGCGGTCGGCGCGGTGGCCGTGGTCGGTGCCGCGGGCGCGTACACGGTCGTACGGCGCAACCGGCGCCGGCAGGACGAGGAACAGCGTGCCGCGCTGGACCGGCTCCGTGTGGTCGTGGACGAGGACATCACCGCCTTCGGCGAGGAGCTCGACCGGCTGGACTTCCACCCGGCCGAGGCCGGCGCCGACGACGCGATGCGCGCGGACTACGAACGCGCGCTGGACGCCTACGAACAGGCGAAGTCGTACATGGCCCGGGCCCGGCGCCCCGAGGACGTGCGCGGCGTCACCCAGTCCCTGGAGGAGGGCCGCTTCTCCCTCGCCGTGCTCGCGGCGCGCCGCGAGGGCCGCCCGGTCCCGGAGCGCCGCGCGCCCTGCTTCTTCGACCCCCGGCACGGCCCGTCCGTCGCCGACGCGGCCTGGACGCCCGCCGGGGGCGCGCCCCGCGAGGTCCCGGTGTGCAAGGCGGACTGGATGCGTCTCACCGGGGGCGAGCAGCCGGCGGTGCGCGAGGTCGAGACGGAGTACGGCCGCCGCCCGTACTGGGACGCGGGCCCGGCGTACGGCCCCTGGGCGGGCGGCTACTTCGGCGGCGGCCTGCTGCCGGGCCTGCTCGTCGGGACCGTGCTCGGCAGCATCATGGCGAGCCCCGGGTACGGGGCCGCGTACGGCACCGGGTACGGCGACTTCGGCGGCGGCTACGACGGAGGCGATGTCTCCGGTGCCGACTTCGACTCCGGTGACTTCGGCGGCGGCTTCGGTGACGGCGGGGGAGGGGACTTCGGCGGGGGTGGCGGCGACTTCGGCGGCGGTTTCTGAGGCCGGGCGCGCCCGGCGGCGCTCCCGGGAGCCGGACACGAGAGCGCCCGCCTCCTCCGTACGGAGAAAGCGGGCGGACGCGCTCGGTGTGCCACCGGGCCGGTGACTCAGCCGGCGTTCTTGATCGCCGAGATGTCGAAGTTCAGCTTGATCTTGTCGGAGACGAGGACGCCACCGGTCTCCAGGGCCGCGTTCCAGGTGAGGCCCCACTCGGAGCGCAGGATCTCGGCCTTGCCCTCGAAGCCCACGCGCTCGTTGCCGAACGGGTCCTTCGCGGTGCCGTTGAACTCCAGGTCGATGCTGATCTGCTTGGTGGTGCCGAGGATCTCCAGGTCGCCGGTGATCCGGTAGTCGTCACCGCCGAGGGCCTCCGCCTTGACGGAGCGGAACGTCATCGCCGGGAACTCGTCGGTCTTGAAGAAGTCGGCGCTCTTGAGGTGGCCGTCGCGGTCGGCGGACCCGGTGTCGATGCTGTCCATCGTGATGTCGAGGGAGGCCGTGGACCGCGACGGGTCGCCGCCGTCCAGGTGCAGAGTGCCCTCGAAGTCGCTGAACTTGCCCTTGACGTTGGTCACCATCGCGTGCCGGGCGACGAAGCCGATCGTCGAGTGGGCCGGGTCGATGGTGTAGTCGCCGGTCAGCGCGGCCAGGTCCGGGCTGACGGCAGCGGCCGTCGCGGTGGCCGTCGCGGCGGTGGAGGTGGCGGCGGTGTCGGTGGTCTTGCGGCCGAAGATGCCCATGAGGTGCTCCTTGGGGGGACGGGCCGCGGTTCCGGGGAGAGCCACGGCGTCTTTCTGTTGAATGTTCAACGAGGTAACGCGGCCAACCGTAGACCTATTCCGTTCAAGTTTCAACAGCATCCGGAGCGTGCGCGTGGTGTCACGGTGGGTCGCACTCGTCCCCCCTCTGGCGGACGCGCGTAGAACTCGGGCACCATCTGCGTGCACCCCCTGCACAGCCGCCCCAAAGGAAGCACGGCCGCACGCCCGTGCGGCCGCCCGACGGTCCTCCGCAGGAAAGGTCCCTCCAGATGAAGTTCAGGTCCGCGCTGACCGCCCTGGCCCTTCTCGTGGTCCCGGGCGTCGCCGTCGTCGGCACCGCCACCGACGCCTTCGCCGTCAGTAAGATCAGTCACGCCACCGCGACCTCGATGTTCCGCCAGTCCGGCATCACCTGGTCCTCCTCCGGCAACTGTTCCGACCGCAACAACTCCACCTGCACCTCGTTCGAGCAGCTCAACCTCGCCACCGCGCAGGGCGCCCAGACCCTCAAGGGGGCCAGCGGCTGCGCGCTCAACATCACCGGCGGCACCGAGACCGGGCACGCGAGCGGCACCTACTCTCACTGGAACGGCTACAAGCTCGACTACGGCAAGAACACCTGCGTCACCGCCTACATCAAGAACACCTTCAGCTACATAGGCCTGCGCGGTGACGGCGCTCCGCAGTACCAGTCCGGCTCCGGCAACATCTACGCCGACGAGGGCAGCCACTGGGACGTCCTCTACTACACCTGCGGCGGCTGCTGAACCGGCGCCTCCGGGGTGCGCGGACCGCCGAACGGGCGTCCGCGTCACCCCGGTGACGGCATGTGCCGCTCATGAATGTGAGATGGCAGTCGGCCGAACGGTTTGTGTGACCTCCACAACCCCAAGCCCCTCCGGGCAGTCGGATCGCCTGCATCTGATGGTGGTTCTGTTCAGGGGCACCAGGAAAACGGTCCGGAGACTGTGCAGAGTCGACGGGCCTCTTTCCTTGGTGGACTTCGTATGGTCGCTACATGACCGTTTTGGACGAGGCCGACACCGCGAGCTCCACGATCCCCTCAGGCGAACCGACGGACGCGCGTGGCCGGGTGGCCGAGCTGCACGCCATCCGTGCGGAGGCGCTGCGGGGTCCCAGCGAGAAGGCGACCGAGGCGCAGCATGCCAAGGGCAAGCTGACCGCCCGGGAGCGCATCGAGCTGCTGCTCGACGCGGGCTCGTTCCAGGAGGTCGAGCAGCTCCGCCGGCACCGGGCGACCGGGTTCGGCCTGGAGGCCAAGAAGCCGTACACCGACGGTGTCATCACCGGCTGGGGCACGGTCGAGGGCCGCACGGTCTTCGTGTACGCCCATGACTTCCGCATCTTCGGCGGCGCCCTCGGCGAGGCCCACGCCACGAAGATCCACAAGATCATGGACATGGCCATCGCGGCCGGTGCGCCGCTGGTGTCCCTGAACGACGGCGCCGGCGCCCGTATCCAGGAGGGCGTCTCCGCCCTCGCCGGCTACGGCGGCATCTTCCAGCGCAACACCAAGGCCTCCGGCGTCATCCCGCAGATCTCCGTGATGCTCGGCCCGTGCGCCGGCGGCGCGGCCTACTCGCCCGCGCTCACGGACTTCGTCTTCATGGTCCGCGAGACCTCGCAGATGTTCATCACCGGCCCGGACGTGGTCAAGGCGGTGACGGGCGAGGAGATCACCCAGAACGGTCTGGGCGGCGCCGACGTCCACGCGGAGACCTCCGGCGTCTGCCACTTCGCGTACGACGACGAGGAGACCTGCATCGCCGAGGTGCGCTACCTCCTGTCGATGCTCCCGCAGAACAACCGTGAGAACCCGCCGCGCGCGGAGTCCGCGGACCCGGCCGACCGCCGCAGCGAGGTGCTGCTGGACCTGGTCCCGGCCGACGGCAACCGTCCGTACGACATGACCAAGGTCATCGAGGAGCTCGTCGACGACGGCGACTACCTCGAGGTCCACGAGCGCTGGGCCCGCAACATCATCTGCGCGCTGGCCCGCCTCGACGGCATGGTCGTCGGCATCGTCGCCAACCAGCCGCAGAGCCTGGCGGGTGTGCTCGACATCGAGGCATCCGAAAAAGCTGCACGCTTTGTCCAGATGTGTGACGCTTTCAATATCCCGATCATCACGCTGCTGGACGTGCCCGGGTTCCTCCCGGGTGTCGACCAGGAGCACGGCGGGATCATCCGGCACGGCGCGAAGCTGCTCTACGCGTACTGCAACGCGACGGTGCCGCGGATCTCTCTCATCCTGCGCAAGGCGTACGGAGGTGCCTACATCGTCATGGACAGCCAGTCCATCGGGGCCGACCTCACCTACGCCTGGCCGACGAACGAGATCGCCGTGATGGGCGCCGAAGGTGCCGCCAACGTCATCTTCCGCCGTCAGATCGCCGATGCCGCCGATCCCGAGGCGATGCGCGTCCGCATGGTCAAGGAGTACAAGGCCGAGCTGATGCACCCGTACTACGCCGCCGAGCGTGGGCTGGTCGACGACGTCATCGACCCCGCCGAGACCCGCGAGGTCCTGATCAAGTCGCTCGCGATGCTGCACACCAAGCACGCGGACCTGCCCTCCCGCAAGCACGGCAACCCCCCGCAGTAACCCGGCGGATCTTCCGCGGTACCCCCGCGGAAACCTCTCTCATGGAGACTGAAACCTATGAGCACCCCTGACATCCGCGTCGAGAAGGGCCATGCCGAGCCCGAGGAGGTCGCCGCCATCACCGCGATCCTCCTGGCCCGTGCCGCCTCCGCTCCCACTGATGCCGACTCCTCCCACCGTCCCCACCGTAAGGCGGGCTGGCGCCGCCTGGAGCGGGAGCCCGGTTTCCGGGCGCCGCACAGCTGGCACTGAGGGTCCGACGTCCGCAGCCCCGTCCTCCGATGGAGGGCGGGGCTGCGGCGTGTCCGGGAACCCGCAGGCACCCTCCACGGCCAACAGGAGCCGCTACGGCGGGCGTTCGGGCACTCCCCGCCACCTGGCCGCCCGACGGGGCGGTACGGGGCAGGAGTTCGGCCCGACGACGAGCGACGGCCCCCGCTTCTCCGGGGGGTGTAGCGGGGGCCGTCCTCGTGCGATCGGAGGACGCTAGCGCAGGCGCGCCCTGGGGGCGTGCGCGACCAGCGTGATCAGCGCGGTCGTGGCGGGCGCGCGGTGAC
>NZ_JBHYXD010000012.1:0-10261 GCF_042751995.1 Streptomyces sp. NPDC059371
AGCTCTCGGCTCCGCTCGAGCAGGGGGGACCCCCCATGACGCCGCCGGGCCCGCCCGCCGGGCGGACGACGCGACTTTGCGGACACGACCTAGGCCCAGAGGCTGATCGTCCCCCAGGCGCCCATCAGCAGCGTCTCCAAGAGCCTCGACATGGCGGACGGAACGCGTCACGACGGAGGCCAAGGCAGCCCTGCGGCGCGCCGACGCCGAATGCCTGCGCGTGAAGCAGGGACTGCCCCCGCTGCCGCCGGAGCCGGCATCGGGCGAACCGCCTGGCCGGTCGAGGGACGGGCCGCCGTCACTGCCGCCCAACCGCGGCAACGGAAACACGCCGGACGGAACGGCAGCCGAACCGCAGCCCTGAACCGCCCCCGCACTCGTCGGCCCCGCTCACACCCCCGGAGCGGAGCCGACTCGCGTACCGGCGATCAAGGGCATGGGACAAGCGTTGCTCTCCGCTCGCAAAGAAGCGCTTGTATCCCTTTTCAACGTGCGAGCGGTGCGCGACGCGCCGTCGCGGGACCCGATGAGGCTTGGCGGCAGCCGCCGGCCTGCGGCTGCCCGAAGATGCGTTGGAGCCGAGGAACCCCAGCGCAGGTGAATGGCGTGGAGGCGCCCCAGCCGCCGATCAGGCAGTCGTCCAGAGCGTCCAGGTTCCAGCCGAAGTAGCCGCCGGGAACCGGCAGGCGGTGGTCACGTCAGGAGGCCGTACGGCACGACGTGCCGAGACGTGAAACGCCTGGCGGTCGTGTTCTTCGGCCGAGGCCTGGCCGGCAGCGGCAGGCAGCCCCCGCGTACCACGAGACCGTGATCACTTGCGGGGGTTAACCCCACCGCTCTCACTCGCGTCAGCCGCATCACCGACACGCGTGCCAGCCGGATTCTGTGATGAATCGATTCACCGAATGATGGATGCCACAGCCCGACACCCCTCGTCCGAAGGATCAGCATGTCCCGCGCTACGCCCAGCCGCCGGTTCGTGAACCGTGCCCTGTCGGTCCTCGCTCTTACGGCATTGACTGCCGGCGCTCTCACGGCCTGCGGCGACCACGACTCCGCTTCCCGCCACTCGACCTTGCCGTCCACGACCTCGTCCGCCTCCCCGGGGACGGGCCGGGCGGGCACGACGGAGCTGCACATGATCGACAACGGCGGTCACCGTCTGGCCTTCCACGTGACGCAGGGCGACAGCTCCGTCATCGTCCTGGACTCGGGCGGCGGCGAGGACTCCTCCTACTGGAAGGACCTCGTCCCCAGGCTGCACGCCGCCACCGGCGCCACCGTCATCACCTACGACCGGGCCGGACTCGGCAAGAGCGACGTGGTGCCCGGTCCGTGGAGCGTCGAGAGTGCCGTCAGTGACCTCGAGTCGGGGCTGCGGCAGTTGGGAGTCACCAAGAACGTGACCTTGGTGTCCCACTCCCAGGCCGGCGAGGTCGCGACCTACTTCGCCAAGAACAACCCGCAGGTGCTGTCCGGCGCGGTCCTTGTCGACGCCAACCTGCCGCCCCTCTTCACGGATGAGGAGATCGCCCGCCTCGTGGCACTCAGCGGGCCCCAGGTCAACGCGGCGAAGAAGGCTCCGGACAAGCCGCAGAACCGCCAGCTCATCTCCACCGCGGCGAGCTTCGTCGCGACGAACAAGGCCTATCACAAGGTCGCGTGGCCGAACGAAGTGCCGGCAACGGTCATCGTCTCGGAGAAGACCCCGTTCGACGGCTCTCCCGAGGACGCTCAGCGCTGGCGGGACGCCGCCGCCTCGTTCGTGCAGGACGGGCCCCACCGAACGCTCGTCACCGCCAAGGGCAGCTCCCACGACGTCCCGAAGGACCGTCCCGAGCTCGTG
Source organism: Streptomyces sp. NPDC059371 (assembly GCF_042751995.1). NCBI lineage: Bacteria > Bacillati > Actinomycetota > Actinomycetes > Kitasatosporales > Streptomycetaceae > Streptomyces > Streptomyces sp. NPDC059371. The sequence goes on from NZ_JBHYXD010000012.1 coordinate 1,847, forward strand.
CTGAAGGAGATCGAAAGGATGGTCGCCGCACAGCACTGACCCCACACAGCACTGACCCCACCACTCAAACAGCGCCCGGCAGTTACCGGGAGCAGGTCTTGGGGTGCCCCCGAATCGGTTGTCATGGGGTCGGTGCGCGCGTCGGCCGACCCCGCGTGATCGCGGGGCCCCCACGGGCGGCCCCGCTGCTGTTCTCGGTGGGCGTCCGCTGGGCGCTGCCGCTGAACGCGGCCTTGTTCCGCGGATGGCCGATCCCTGCTCCTCGGCCAGTTCCGTGGTGCAGACTGCTGGTCGAGACGCAGGGGCGGGTGCGGGCGACGGCGGGGGGCGGTCGTGGGGGAGGACTTGACGGTCAACCTCGTGGCCTCGCTGCTGGCGTTCGCCGTCGGCTGGCTGGGCCGTGCCCTTGTGCACTACTACCGGACGAAGGTTCCGGCCGCGCGTGTGTGGCGGCTGGACCGCGGCCGACGGGTGATGGTGGTCGTGGGGGAGTCCGGCCGGGCGTCGTCCGCGTATCCGAAAATCCATGAGGCCGATGCCCTCGCCGCCATGAATCTGCGACAGTTTCTCTCCCAGGATCTGCGGCTGCACGAGGCCGTGACGGTCAGGGCCAGGGCGTTCACCATGGCTTCGGACGCCGAGGAGAACCTGGTCGTGATCGGCGGGCCGGCACACAACGGAGTCTGGCAGTTGATGGCCGACCGGCTCAACGCCCCTTACTCCTTCCGGCAGTTCTCCGACGACTACCGCATCGTGGGCGCGGAAGGCAGCGAGGAGTACGGGGAGTCGGAGAGCGGCGCGACGACACGTGTGGACCACGCGATCGTCCTGCTGGCACGCAACCCCTTCGCGGCCGGAAGCCGCCTCGTCATGATCGCGGGCTGCGACACCCTGGCGACGTCGGGAGCGACCCAGCTCTTCGCCCGCGCCGAGATCCGCAAGCTGGCGAAGGCGTACGACACGAGGTCACCGCTGGCGCTCGTCGTGCGCGTGGAGAGCGTTGCCGGATATGTGCGCCCACCTGAGGTCGTGGCCGCCGTCAACTTCTCGCAGGCTTCCGCTGTTCGTACCGACCCCGACCCCGACTCCGACCCCGACCCGCGATCCTGACGCGCACTCGGCGCCTGCTCCCCGACCGAACGGCCCGCAGCACTGCTCTACTGCCTGACTGGTCACCCAGCCGTCGTCCCGGGGGTTCAGTCGATCCCCGAAGGCGTACTGCGGGCGCTGATCGCCGGCCCGTCCGTCCCGAACGGAGGAGCCCGAGTGCCGAGACCCTCCCGCCGCCCGTGCCGTGCCCGGCCACCGCGGCGATCGCGCCGAGCCCGCACACGGCGCACAGCAGCCAGACCGCCGTGTATCCGCCCTCGTACGGCGTGGTCCCGCCGGGCCTCGTGTGTGATGCCAGCAGAGAGGCGACGGCGCCGCCCGAGACTGCTCCTCCCACGGTCTTCACGTTGTTGTAGAGCGCCGAGGCGACGCCGGTGTGTTCCGGCTCCGTGGCCTCCACGATGACGGTGGGCATGGCACCCAGCGCCGCGCCGATACCGGCGCCGCAGACCGCAACGGCAGCCGCCACCTCCACCACCGTGTCGTGCAGACAGCCCAAGGCGAGGAAGCCGGCCGCCATGAGACCGAAGGCGGTCATGAGAGTGCCCCGGTAGCCCAGGTGCCGGGCGATCAAGGCGGTGCAGCCGGAGGTGAGCAGCGCCGCGACGGCCCCGGGCAGACTGACCAGTGAGATGTCCAGCGCGGTGAGCCCGAACCCGTAACCGTCCGTCGCGGGATCGGCGGCCAGGAACGTCGCGTTGGGCGACTGGCTGCCGAAGTACATGACACCGAAGAAGAACGAGACCAGATAGAGCCGGGCCACGCCACGGCCCTTCATGGCCCTGAGGTCCACCAGCGGTGCCGCGCACCGCAGTTCCCTGCGCACCCACGCGCAGATCAGGACGGCGAAGAGGAAGAGCGGGAGGAGAACGCCCGCCGACAGCCAGCCGTCGTGGTCCACACGGGAGACACCGCCGAGCAGGGAGAGCAGCGAGAGGCCGAGCAGAGCCGCGCCCGGCCAGTCGGGTCGGCCGACGGCCCGCGGGACACTCTCCGGGATGAAGAGGAAGCTCACCGGCACACACAGCAGCGCGAAGAACGCCGGTACGAGCAGGACGAGTTGGACGCTGTGGACGGCCTTCGCCGTCGCGCCCATGACCACGGCGCCCAGCAGGCTGCCCAGCGTCAGCGCGCCCACCAGTCGCGCGATGGCCCGCCGAGCCTGATCGACCGGGAGCCGGTCGCGGACCAGAGCGATCTCGAGCGGGAGGAGCGCCACGAGCGCGCCCTGGAAGACCCGCCCGAGCAGGAGGACCGGGAAGCCGGGGGCGAGCGCGACCAGCAGGGTGCCGACGGCCACCGCGGCGATGGCGACACGCAGCATCCGGCGATGCCCGTACAGGTCGCCGAGCCGGCCGAAGGCCGGCACCATCACCGCCCCGGCCAGCAGTTGGACCGACACGATCCAGTTCAGCGTGGAGTCCCCGATCCCGAGGTGTTCGCCGAGTTCGGGCAGGAGCGGTGTGATCCCCGTCTGGAGAAACCCGCTCATCAGCTCGAAGAGGACGAGCAGTCCCACGACAGCGGTGACGGAGGTGGGCGCGGCCGGGTCCTGGCCGTGGCGGGCTTCCTCCGGCGAGGGGGAGGAGGTCTCTGTCATACGGACCGGCCCCCCGCCGCGTGGCGGTCGAGGGCGCGCACGGCGAGTGTGGCGAGGAGCAGCGCCTGGTCGGGCAGCACCCGGTCGTCGTACACCGCCTGCGGGGAGTGGTTGACGGGCGCGGTCGCGGGATCGCGTTCGGGTGGGCACGCGCCCACCGCGAGGAAGGCGCCGGGCACCGCGTCGAGCACAAACGAGAAGTCCTCGGACCCGGAGACCGGACGGGGTGTCTCGAACACCCGGTGCGGGCCGAAGAGGTCGAGCGCCGTCTCCAGGGCGAAGGCCGCCTGGTCCGCGGAGTTGACGGTGGCCGGGTACTGCCGGGTGTAGTCGAGCCGTACGTCCACACCGTGGGCCCGCGCGATGCCCTGGAGGGTGCGCTCGACCATGCCCTGGACCTGGTCGCGGGTCGGTTCGGAGTAGGTGCGCACGGTCGCCCCGAGCTCGGCCATGTCGGGGATCACGTTGCGGGCGGTGCCCGCGTGGAAGGTACCCACGGTGATCACTGCCGGGTCCTGGACGTCGATCTCGCGTGCGATCCGGGTCTGAAGGGCGGTCACCATCTCGGCGGCGGCGGCCACGGGATCCCGGGTCAGGTGCGGCATCGAACCGTGTCCGCCCCGGCCGATCACGGTGACGTCGAACGCGTCGCTGGCGGCCAGCAGGGTGCCGGGGCGGGTGGTGACGGTGCCCATGGGGACCTGGGTCGAGAAGACGTGCAGGCCGTAGGCGGCCACGACCCGTTCGCCGGCCGCGTCCAGCACTCCCTCCTCGACCATGATGCGGGCGCCGCCGTCGCCCTCCTCGCCGGGCTGGAACATGAACACGACGTCTCCGGCGAGCTCCTCGCGGTGGGCGGCGAGGAGCGTCGCCGCACCCACCAGGCCAGCGGTGTGCAGGTCGTGGCCGCAGGCGTGCATCAGACCGGGGTTCTCGGAGGCGTACGGCAGTCCTGTGTCCTCGTGGACCGGCAGAGCGTCCATGTCGCCGCGCAGCAGTACGGCGGGACCCGGCCTGCCGCCCCGCAGGACGGCCGTGACCGACGACAGGTCCTTGCCCAGGGTGATCTCCAGGGGGAGCTCCTGCAGGGCCGCGAGGACCTTCTCCTGGGTGCGTGGCAGGTGCAGGCCGATCTCGGGATCACGGTGGAGCCGACGGCGGAGGTCGGTGAGGTCGGCGAGGAGAGCGGCGGCGTCTGAGTGCTGGAACATGGCCGGTATCGTGCGAGGGCGGGCACGCATCGGTCTCGGAACGACGGCATCAGCCATTCATCCATGATCATTTGCAGGTATCCGCCGTCGTACGGAAAGGAAGCGCGGACATGCTGGACGAGCTGGACTATCTCCTGATCACGGCCCTCCAGCACGCGCCCCGGGCCGACTGGCGGCGGATCGGCGCGGCACTGGACGTGGACGCGACCACGGCCGCCCGGCGCTGGGCCCGGCTGACCGAGTCCGGCCTCGCCTGGCTCGGCTGTCACCCCAGTCCCGCGCTCATCGGCGAACTGATCGTGGCGTTCATCGAGGTCGACTGCGTGTCGGGAAAACTCCACCAGGTGTGCGAGCGGATCCTGGACGACCCTCCGCTCTTCAACATCGAGCACACGACCGGGGCGCGGGACCTGCTGCTCACCGCCGTCTTCCGCTCCCAGGCCCAGCTCGCCCGCTACGTGGGCTTTCGCCTGAGCGGGCTCGACGGGATCGCCGCGACGCGCACCCAACTGGCCACGGCGCTCCACACGGAGGGCAGCCGCTGGCGACTGGACCGGCTGGCCGAGGAACGCCGGGGCATGCTGCGCGCGGACCGCGAGCTGCCGACGCGGGGCGCGATCCTGAACCAGTCCGATCTGGACCTGATCCTGCTGCTCTCGCAGGACTGCCGGCAGAGCGTCGCCCGGCTGGCCGAGCGCAGCGGACTGAGCCCGACCACGGTCCGGCGGAGGCTCGACCGGCTGGACGCGGCCAGGGCGATCTCGTACCGCTGCGAGGCCGCCCGTTCCGTCTCCGGCTGGCCGGTGAGTGCCACGCTGTGGGGGATCGCCCCCGCCGCGGAGACCGCCAGGATCACGGCCCAGCTCTCGGGGATGCGGGAAACCCGCCTGTGCGCGACGCTGTCGGGCCCGCACAACCTCATGGTCACGGCGTGGCTGCGCTCCATGGGGGACGTCCAGTCGTTCGAGGCGGCGCTGGCGCAGCGGTTCCCCGAACTCACCATCGCGGACCGGGCCATGACGCTCTGGCAGCTCAAACACGCCGGTGAGGTACTGGACCCGGAAGGGCGCCGTCTGCGAACGGTGCCATTCTCGGACACGTGGGACGACCAGGAGGCGGGCGCCGCGGAGAGCGAACTGCTGAACCGTATGCGCGGCCCCGCTCCCATCCCGGTCCGTCCGGTCTGAGACGCCGCGCCACCACCCTCCCGGAGGCGCCGAGTTGGTCAGGAACACGGAGTGAGACGGGGGAGAAGCGGCCATCGCGAGCAGGACAGTCGTGAGGCTACCCACTGATCGGCGGCCATTCCGTGAGTGCGTACCCCTCGTATGCGCCTCCCGTGGTGCAGCGCGCTCCCCATGGTGCCTGCCAGGCATACAGCCCCTCGGAGTCCAGGACGCCGAAGACGCACGAGTGGGTGGAGCCGACGGTGAAGACCACGATGCCGTTTCTGACGGTGATCGACTGCCGCGCGTCGGAGGGGGCGTCGGCCTCGCGCAGTGTGGCTTCGACGGCCGCCGTGGCGGAGGGAGAGTTGGCCGGTGTCGACGAGCCGTGCTGCGTGATGCGCGACGCGAGACTCCCCATGTCGTCCTGAGAGCGGAGACCGCCGGACGGTGCCGCGAGTTCCTTCGGGCAATCCACGACCCTGTGCTTGATCGTGTGCACATATCCCTGCCAGGAGAACTCGTAACAGACCAGGACCTTGGTCGACTCATCGGCGTCGAAGCTGAACTTCGGGACGGCGGCACCTGGTACGGACATCAGCACATCGAAGTCCCGGCGCCCGCCGCCGGTATGGGTTCGGACGTCGATCAACGTGCCGCCGAAGCGCTCCGCCACACGGTCGAGGACGGGCTCACTGCTGCGGCTGAATCCCCCTAAAGGCGAGCTGAAGTTGGCGTGCAGCGCGTCCTCCACGGTCGCCGCACGACGGGCGGCGTCGGCCCGTGCGCGGCCGGTGTTCTCGGGGTCGTGCAAGGGGCTGATCCAGTAGAGGCCGAAGACCGCGCTCGCCACCACGGCCAGACAGCCCACGCCACGACCGCGCCGCCCACGCCCCGTACCGGTTCTCGTCACCGGTTCAGTGTGGTGTCGGCGACGGTCTCTGTCCTGAGTAGGAGTACTCACGTACGTCCCGCGCCGCCGAATCGAAGTGCACACCCATGGGTTTCGCGGACGCCTCACGGGGCTGCCGGTGGGTGCGAGCTGAATGCCGGCCGGGGGCTTCTCGCTCCTCAGGCCCGGCTGCCCGGCTGGACAGGCAGCGCCGCCAGTCGGCGGTGCAAATAGCCGCCGCCCCACGTCAGTTCGTTCAGCGGTACCGCCGGCTCCAGTCGGCTCCAGCGGCCCAGGATCGCCGTCAGGGCCACCGTGAGCTCAAGGCGGGCCAGTGCCGATCCGGGGCAGTAGTGCGGACCGAGGCCGAAGGACAGGTGGCGTGCGGCGGAACCGCGGCCCGGGTCCAGCGTGCCGGGGTCGGCGTGGCAGCGCGGGTCGTGATTGGCCGCGGCCACGGACAGCAGGACACCGCTGCCCGCCGGAATGACCGTGTCGCCGAACCGGACGTCCTCCAGCGCCACCCTCTTGGTGCTGAAAGGGCCCGGGGTGTCCCAGCGCAACAACTCGTCCACCGCGCGCGGAATCCTCGACGGCTCGTGGCGCAAGGACTCCTGTACGTCGTGGTGGCCGAGCAGCGCCACCAGGCTCATGCCGATCGCCTGAACCGTGCTGTCGAAGCCGGCCAGAAACAGCATCGCCAGGAGGGAGGCGACCTCGTCCTCGGTCGCGCCGCCCTGCTGGTGCCACGCGACCAGGACGCGGGAGACGACATCGTCGCCCGGAGAGGCTGTGCGGCGGCCCATCTCGCCCCGGACGAACGCGTCGATCCGGGCCACGCTCTCCTCGACGGCCCGGGCGGAGCACCCCGCCTTGTCCGCCAGGAGTGCCACCGGCTCGTACAGCGCGGCCCGCTCCTCCTCGCGCACCTCGAAGACCTCGCACAGCGACCGGAAGGCGAACGGGCGGGCGAAGGCGTCCATCAGCTCGACCGGTCCCTGCCCCCGCGCCGCGTCCGCCGCGTCGAGGAGTTCAACGGCGTTGAGCTCGATGCGTTCGCGGTGGGCGGCCATGCGCGCCGGGGTGAGCGCCGGCGTCGCCAGACGGCGGATCCGCGTGTGGTCCGGCGGGTCGTAGTTCACCAGCGTCACGTCCAGGGCGCGTCGGCGTACGTCCGGGTCCGGGACGTGGCCGCCGCTCAAGGAGAGCCGGGGGTCGAGGAATCCGGCCCGCACGTCCTCGGCACGGGTCACCAGCCATGCCGGCCGTCCGGCGGGCGTCCTGATCCGGGCCACGGGACACGTCTCCCGGATCTCCGCCAGCGTCTCCTCCGGACGGGCCAGGAACCCGGCCCCCAGCGGCTCCGGCAGCCGCTGCCCTCGTGCCGGTGCCGGCGGGGCGGACGGCGCGGCCGTGACGACGGGCTCGGTGTCCATACGGAGGCGTCCTCTCGCGGTCGCGGGGTGTGCGGCGGTCAGCGTAGGAACGACCGGTTGCCCGCCGGTTGGGGCCTGGTGGGATTCCGGTATGCGGCCGGCCGCGCCCGGCCTCGCTGACGGGGGCCGTGATGTGCCTCGGCTGTCCCGCCGTAGTCCTGTGAACGGTGCCCTGATGTGCCTCGGCCGTCCCGCCGTGTTCCTGTGAGCGGTGCCCTGATATGCCTCTGCGGTCCCGCCGTAGTCCTGTGAGCGATGTCGTGATGTGGCTCGACCGCCCAGACCGCCCCGCCCGGCCACGGCATGTTCATGTCCCCGGACGAGGTCCTCGACATCGCCCGCCGGGGCGCCGAACTCGGCTGCCCTACTCCAGTGAGCGACGCCCTGATGTGCCGGGTGCGGCACTCCGCACCGACGGGAAGCGACACCCCCGGTCGCCTCCGCCACTTTCTCCGCTCGACGACCACAGGCAGCGCCCCACACCCCCACCAGGCATTTCACCACGGCCCAACCGGCCATGAACCGGTGCCGAACCCCCTCCTCCTAGCTTCCTGCCGGTCGGCGAACCGCTGCCGCCCGTCGTCCCGAACGCCCGTCGTATGGAGGACCAACATGGCCGAGAACGTCGAGCCCAACGAGGAGACCACCGAGACCCCCGCGGAGGAGACTCCCGAGGTCGTCGCACACGCCGCGTCGAACGTCGCCTGGTGCGGGGTGCACCAGGAGACCGCCGCCGACGAGCCCGAAGTGGTCGCGCACGCCGCGTCGAACGTCGCCTGGTGCGGCGTCCACCAGGAGACCGCCGCCGACGAGCCCGAGGTGATCGCCCACTCCGAGGAGGGCGAGGACACCCCCTGGTGCGGCGTCCACCAGGAGCACAACGCCTGATCGGCTCACCACCGGCGCGGTCCACCCCGGGGCGGGGGGGGGCGAGGCCCCCCCCCCCCCGGCCCCGCCCCCCCCCCCCCAACCCCAACCCCCCCACCGAGTGTGGGGAGGG